>JABFSC010000214.1 GCA_013140885.1 Deltaproteobacteria bacterium
AAAGAGAAATCCTCCGGCGACGAAAAGTGATGCGCGCCGCGCGATCCACAACGAAACGCACGGGGTTATTACGAAAACTCGAAGAACGGTACGCAGCCTTACCCCACCCTTGAAGCGGGTGATTGAATTTTAGGGCCAGGTCTCGCGCTCCATGCAGGTGCGCTAAAGCTTCATCTGCCGCCGTAAATACATTGGGGATTGAGGGCAAATGCGCAATGTCCTGGAGCGGTTTGTGTGGTATGCGAGACATGGAATTCCCCTTACCAGAATGAGACGCGGAGAGCATCAGCCTCACACACTCGTCTTATACGGTGCACGTACAGCCGCACTCAAAAGCAATCGCGACTGGAGAAACTTGTCGGGTTGTTCCATCTCGTCGCGCATGCAAGACGAACAACGTGTACGGGTCAAACACCACGACATCTTTAACGCCCTGAGAAAGGTAGAAATGCGGGCCAATCTCCAGGTCTTTCGCTTCATACCCTTTGCTGACGATTTCGATAACCGCTTCTGGGACCGTTTTTATCGCTTCATCTTCCTCGGTTGGTTCTTGGCAAAAAATGGCGATGGCGGGTCGCTTCAGGGAGCCGTCCGGGAAACTGACGTAGACATCGGCGATGTGCACGCATGCGCATTCCGGTTGGGGAGACCCGCTTGGTTGTTGGCGTTGAATGGTCGTCCGAATCCGGTCTATGGCCTTTTGGTGCCGATAGAGCGGGTGCGGCTCCCATATCGGTAGGCCCGCGACAATCTCAAGACGGATGCCGAGTTCATCGGCACGGAGGAATTTGGAGTCCATGTGATCAGTGTTTTCTCAGCTTCTGCACAATTTTTCTGATAACTCTCTTCTGACCGCCGTCATGGGAGAGGTTTCGTCTCCTTCATCGCCATGTAGTCAACGGTTAAATGGGCAAGGGAGCGGACTCCCAAAAGCAAGCCAGATTCATCGACAAAGAAGCGTGGCGAATGGTTTGATGCGGCTTTGCTTACATCTGTACCTTTGGGGGTAACACCAATGAAGAAAAAGAAACCTGGTATTTTCTTCTGATACTCCGAGAAATCTTCTGAAGCGGTAAGTTTCGGTCCAACATTCGCGTTTTCTCCACCTGCCGCCTTGATCAAAGTTGGTACGGCTTGTTCTGTGAGGCCCGCGTGATTGATCGTCACCGAGTACATTTTATCAATTTTGACCTCCGCGGATGCGCCGGCACTTTTCGCAATCATTTCCGCAGTTGTCTTAATACGTTGGTGAATGTCGCTACGCATCTCTTCATCATACGTACGAATGGTACCATCCATCTCCACGGAGTCGGGGATAATATTGAAGCGGACCCCGCCATGGATACTGCCAATCGTGATAATCGACGGTTCTTTCGTGACATCAACCTGGCGGCTTTCAATAGTCTGTAGTCCTAAGACAATCTGCGAGGCGACGACAATGGGATCAATGCCACGCCACGGCGCTGCTCCGTGCGTTTGCTGCCCTCGTACGCCAAGGTGCAGCATGTCTCCACTTGCCAGAAGAGGGCCAGAACGGTAGGCAATCTTGCCTGTCTCGATCGAAGAAGTGACATGAAGACCAAAAATCGCGTCAGGCTTTGGGTTTTCCAGCACCCCCTGTTTGATCATCAGCGCAGCGCCGCCTTCTTCTCCAGTAGGTGGACCTTCTTCCGCTGGTTGAAAAATGAATTTGACCGAACCTTGTAATTGCGGTTTCAGTCCGGACAGAATTTCCGCCACGCCCATGAGAATCGCTGTGTGGGTATCGTGTCCACAGGCATGCATGACGCCCACTTCCTGACCGTTGTAAGTGGACTTCACCTTTGAGGCGAAGGGAATGTTGACTTCTTCAGCTACTGGTAGTGCATCCATATCGGCACGGAGCGCCACGACCGGGCCGGGTTTTTCTCCACGTAACAAGCCGACCACGCCGGTGTGAGCAACGCCAGTTTGGACTTCTAAACCAAGGCTGCGAAGGTGGTCTGCCACCAGTTTTGCCGTACGTACTTCCCGGTTTCCTAACTCCGGGTTCTGATGAATATCGCGTCGCCAGGCGATGACTTTACTTTCGACTATTGCGGCACGTTGGTCGATTTCAGTGGCGAGATTGCTTTTCATGGATGCTGGCAGGGAATGATCTTCTGCCAAAACCGGGGGCTCTCGAAGAAACAGTCCAGCCAGTATCGTCAGAATAGCGAGCATTTTCATCAATCTTTTCACAATGGTTCTCCCGGGAGGTGTATGCCGATACGCCTCCCGTTATGAGGATTATTTCTTCTCCAACTTCATCCCCAACGCTTTCTGCGTTTCCGGTGGTAAGTCGGTGGGATCGATCAACATGTTGTACAGTTTCAGCTAGTGGGTATGAGCAAGAGCTATGGCAGAACGGTAATCACCACGTTTCCCCCACGTACTGCTTGGATTGTCATTTCATAGCCATCAAGTAGCGCCATGCCGATAAGTGGGGCAACGTCGACGGAATCGACAGTGACTCGTCGTAAATTTCCATCCCACATCACAGTTGCTTCGTAAACATCGAAGAGACTTTCACTACCGTCCGCGAGCACGGCGCGTCCACGCCTACGCCAAGGGAGAGCGAAGGTGTCAATGAGAGAGGGAGGCAGCGTGAGAAAGCCGTCAAATCCGGTGTCGATAATCACTTCAATATCCCGCGTTTGACTTTGCGTGCCATGCACGGTCAACGGGATGATCGCTTCACGGTTCGCATTGACCTGACCGGTAATCACGCCAGCCCCAGTGAATGAGATGCGCCAAAGCGCCGCACATAGCGTGAACCCACGCGCATCATCCACACCTGCGCCTCTGGGCAACGCGCGAGCAGACGATCGGACGCTGTCATTTCGTCGCTATCTATCTCGTATGCTCCTGTTTCAATATCGATCATCACGAACTTGCCGTCGTCCTCTCCGGCGAGCTGTGGGCGGATTGTGTGTTCGTAAATATCATCACCGCGTCGAGCGAACTCTTCTTTACTGTACCGGGGTTGTTGTGCCGTCATTTTCATCCCCCTCACCCTCACCCTCTCCCAGCCGGGAGAGGGAACCTGGAAGCCGGTGCGTGACTCTTTCAGAACTCAAGCGCCACGCTACTCTCAGCCTTTCTTCTCGATCTTCATTCCCAACGCCTTCTGCGTTTCCGGCGGCAAGCCCGTGGGATCAATCAGCATGTTGTACAGCTTCGACCAATGGGTATGCGCGAGCTGATGCAACGCGAATGAGGTTTGCATCGCTTGCGCGCGGCCCTGCACATCCTGTGCGACGTTGACCGCTTCCTTGGTCAGTTTCAGCGCGAACAGTGACTTCTTGGTGATCTTCGCCGCCATCTCGAGCGCCGCGTCCTGCAGCTTCTCCTTCGGCACAATCTGATTCACCATGCCCAGCTGTTTCGCCTCTTCCGCCGAGAGAAAGTCCGAGGTGAAGAGCATCTCCTTCGCCTTGCGCACGCCGACTTCCCACGGATGCTGAAAGAATTCCACCCCGCCGATCCCGAAACTCACGACCGGATCGCTGAACTGCGCGTCATCGCTCGCGATGATAATGTCACACGGCCACACCAGCATGAGCCCGCCCGCGACACAGCGTCCTTGCACGGCGGCGATCGTCGGCTTCGGGACATTACGCCACCGTTCACTAAAACCGATGTAGATTTCCTTCTCACGCGCCATTTGCGCCTCGGCTCCGGCGCATGTGAACCCGCACCAAGTGCCCACCGTCTCGAATTCGGACATCTTTTGATACGGGTTCTGCTCGCGCAGATCATGGCCAGCGGAAAAATGGGGGCCGTTGGCGGCCAGGATGATGACCTTGACTGTGTCATCTTGCGCCGCGAGATCGAACGCGTCATTCAGCTCATAGAGCAAGCGCGTGTCTTGCGAGTTGCGGGTCTCTGGACGGTTCAACACAATGCGCGCGACATGCTGAGCCGGGTTCTCATACAGAATGGTCTGAAATTCCTTCATAACTGCCTCCCTTTTCCGGTGCGATGATGCGGGGTACTCTACACCGCCGGTCCGAGAGTGCCAACCTGAGCGAAGGACATTATGGAAACCATGCGTGGCTCTATTCGTAAGATGACGACATCCGCCGCGACGCCGATCGCATACGCGCTGCCGCTGGGAGACGAGGCGTTGCCGCTCAATGCCCTGTTGGGCCAAACGTTACGGCTCGAATCCACTGGGCGGATTACCTGCAATGGCTGCGGCCAACCCACCAAGAAAAGTTTTAGCGAGGGCTTCTGCTATCGCTGCTTCATCACGCTCGCGCAGTGTGACCTGTGCATTGTGAAACCCGAACTGTGTCATTTCGCGCAAGGCACCTGTCGTGAGCCAGAATGGGGCCTCGCGCACTGCATGCAGCCGCATTACGTCTATCTCGCCAATGCCTCGGGCCTCAAAGTCGGTATCACGCGCGCGACGCAAATCCCCACCCGCTGGATGGATCAAGGCGCGGTCCAAGCGCTCCCCGTGCTGAAGGTCCAAAGTCGTCGCCAAGCGGGCCTGGTGGAAGTCGCGCTCAAGGCGCATGTGTCCGACCGCACCGATTGGCGCAAGATGTTGAAAGGCGACCCTGAGCTTCAGGACTTGACGATGCAGCGTGGCGAGCTGTTTGCCCGTTGCGACCAAGCGCTGGCTCAGCTCGGGAACGGCACGGACACGGAAGCGCTCGCCATTCTTGAACAGGAACCGGTGCGAGCGTTTGCCTATCCAGTGTTGCAGTACCCCACGCGCGTGACCGCGCTGAACCTGGAGAAGACACCCCGGATTGAAGGGACATTGTTGGGGATCAAAGGGCAGTACCTCATCCTGGATACTGGCGTGCTCAACGTGCGCAAGTTCACCGGCTATGAGGTTACAGTGAGCGCGTAGTTGCTATAGCGGTTCTCATACGAGTGAAGAGACTATCGTCGGTCCCCCTCACCCTAACCCTCTCCCATCCGGGAGAGGGAACCTGAAGGCCATCTCTTCAGACAAGTGCGAACCGCTGTCGTGAGAAGCATACGGAGCCCGCACATTGACAGTGCGGAGAACCCACGGATACAGTACCGCTCCAATTCAGCTGAGGAACACAAGGAGTTTTTTGTATGGCGCAAACGACCGCACCCGTGCTCACACGCCCGAAGCGAGTCCCGATGACCGGGGCGCAGTATCTGGAAGGGCTCAGAGATGGCCGCGAAATCTGGTTGAACGGGGAGCGAGTCCTCGACGTGACCACGCATCCGGGGTTTCGCAACGGCGCGCGGACTGTCGCGCGGTTGTACGACGCTTTGCACGACCCTGAGCAACAAGCGGTGCTGACGGGGCTGACGCCGAATGGCGCGCTGACGCATAAGTCCTTCTTGCTGGCGCGCACGCCCCAAGAGTTACTGGCG
>JABFSC010000206.1 GCA_013140885.1 Deltaproteobacteria bacterium
CTCTTTGCTTCACCGCGCACTGCGGAACAAAAACAGGATCAGCTCCCGCTGGCCGCGTGAGCCAATTTTCATCAGCCCAGCTGGCGACTGATCGGCAGCGGAGAATGTGATGACACTCGTCTGGCCGTCCACCGTTACCTCGATCTGCTCACCGCCGATGAAGCCGGAGGTCTTGAATAGATTTGAGACAATCCGCCCGGGAACCCCGTTGATTTGACGAAATCCCGCGTTTAGTGGATTAGGATCGACTATACCTAAAACCGCCCTCAATGCTGGGGACGCATTGACGTTGAAAGCACCGCCAATGGCCTGCACCGAGCCTCCGAGCTGCGGGGGAAACTTGTGTTCGCAGCGACAGTTGAACAGAACGCTTTGGTTATCTATGTAGTAGGGCGGCTCGGTGGGGGCTTCGGCTTGCTCCACGTAGCAGTTGACGTAACCGTTGCCGCCTAAGCTTGAATCGTAAATGCCCGCCCCGCAAGATAAGCAGTAGACGTCTAAGAAATGGCATCCTTGCGCATTGAAGCCCGCGGTGTAGGTGCCCCAGAGACAGTCCTCGGCGAAGATCCGCTCCACTCGGGATCCATTAACGTTATACCCGTCCGGATCCTCGGGCTGATGGGGATGAGTCGCGCTCCCATCAAGCTGGATACCACGCTCCCAGAACACCAGATAGAGGCTGTCCGCATAGATCGGGCCTTTGGCGTAGATTCCCCGCCGTGCAAAGCGCGGCGGATCCTGCTTATCCGGGTCATTCGGATCCTGGCGATTGCGGACGAGAGCGAGGTTCTCGAAGCCAACTCTCGTGTTAGGTTCCACAACGAAACCGTCTCGGTCATGCGGAAACATGAGAGTTGTGGTGCTGCCATCGATAACTGCTCCGCTCCAGTCGCGCCCCGTCCGCTCGATGCCCCAGGCGCCGCGGAAGCAGACCGGTGTACGGACGGAAATCGGCGCGCCGTCGATGCGGTAGCGCCCTGCGGGTATGGCAACTATTCCCCCTCGGCTACCAAGCGCTGCGATCGCCCGGAGGAACGCACCCGTTGAGTCTGTTGTGCCTGTCGGATCAGCTCCGTGATGATCAAGAACATTCTGACCACAGTTAGAAGAACTCATGTAAACCCCCTTTCATATGTTGGTATCGCGGGTTTCCCGTATCCGCCTAACGTACGTATAGCGGTTGAGCTGCGCCGGGCAAGACGGAGGCTCAGACTGGGCAGGGCTCGTGCGTGCCCGGTGTCAGCTCCAACCGGAGTTGAACATGCGGCCGGCGGCGCTCGCCCTATGGGGATTTGAACATGCCCCTCAGGCGGCCTCGGCCTGTGTGCCCCGTGCGGGCGGCGCTCCCCCTCGGGCTAGCACCTGGATGACCACCATGGGCTGGTGACACACCGGGCACTGCTCCCAGGGATGGGCGTGGGAGGGTAGAGCGGCCGCAGTCTGTGGCGTTGCCCGTGTCGGCTCTGGCTCTGGCAGTGCCGCTCGGCAGCGCTCCAGCTTCGGGCGTTGCGTACTGGCATACAGCCCCCAAGCCCGCACCGTATGCACGCCCGGCAGCGGCACGTGCTCACTCCAACGGCGCAGGAACTCGGTGTTGAGTCTACTTCGAACATAATGTAACGCGTTACATAACTGTTCCTAACCCAGACTTGTGGATAATGTGGAGTATACATAGAGAACCCGCACGGGGCGCGGGTTTCCTCGCAATTTTCTCCACATTATCACGGCATCACAGCGTGGCGAGGAAGTGGAGCAGCGTATCGTCCGCCGTGAAACGCTTTACGGGTTGTCCTGCAGGCGTGATTTTTTCAAGAACCTGTTCCTTGGTTGCAAGGTCGGCTTCGAGATAGCCGTGCGTCGTCTGCATACTCTCATGGCCAAGCCACAAAGCAATGACCGATAGATCTACGCCGGCCTGGAGGAGGTGCATGGCAACGGTGTGACGAATCACATGAGGTGATATCCGCTTAGTGGCTAAACTCGGACAAGTGGGAATGGCGCGTGTGACACATTCCTCTAACAGATAGTGCACCCCATCGCGGGTGAGCGGCTTGCCTCGCGCATTGGGAAACGCCATCGGGCCGTGACGTGGGTCGGCGGCCAATTCCTTGAACCAGGCCTGCAACGTCCGGCTGGTCGTTGGCCAGAGGGGGACCGCCCGTTCTTTGCGCCCCTTACCGGTAAACTGCACGAAGCTCTTGAGGCCAAACGTGACATGGGTGCGTTGGAGGGTCGTCATTTCGGAGACCCGTGCGCCCGTATTGTACAGCGTCAGCAGCAACGCATGATTCCGACGCCCCGTCCACTGTCGCAGATCGTGGACAGCGAGTAACGCATCCATTTCCAGTCGGGTGAGATAGCCGACAAGCCGCTTGTCGCTGCGTTTGACCGGAATCGCTAAGACGCGGGTGGCAATGCCGACGCTCGCCGGATCGTGCAGCGCCACCATGCGCGCGAAGGAACGAATGGCGGCCAAGCGGACATTGCGCGACTGCACCTGGTTATGGCGCTCGGCCTCGATATGCTCCAGAAACTGTAACACGGCAGGCGCGTCGAGATCCGTCATCACAAGCGCGGCGGGTTCTTTGCCGGTCGTGTGCTGGAGGAAGTGCAAGAACAAACGAAAGGAGTCCCGATAGCTATGGATCGTCTGGGGACTCACGCGTTTCTGACGGGTGAGATGGTCTAGGAAGAACGCTTGCAAGAGCGGGCCGACCAAGGTCCCATTGCTCTCCGTGAGCGATATCCGTTTAGTCATTGTGCCCTCCTTGTCCCGCATACTGCTGAAATGCCTCTGCGGCGGTGGTCAGTAACTCTGGTGTGGCCGTCATGTACCAATAGGTATGCGCAGGCAGGACGTGGCCCAGATACACGGACAACGTGGGCAGCAGCTCTTTGAGCGGTAAGCCCGCCCGTTGCCACTCCACCATCCGGCCCACGGTAAACGTATGCCGGAGACCATGGAGGCCAGGCCGTCCACCTCTGGCGGGTGGCTGAATACCGGCACGGGTAAGTAAGGTGGCAAACGTTTCGCGACACGCTTCATAACCGAGCGACTTGCCCGACTCAGCCACAAAGAACGCGTCTGAGAGCGCATCGTAGTGCAGTCGTTTCCGTTCCTGGGCGTAGGTCGTCAGCTTTGCTACCGTCGTTGGATGCAACGGCACCAAGCGGGACTTGCGAAACTTTCCTTCCACGATGTGCAGATGCGGCGATGCCGCATCCAGCCGGACGTCGCTCACCTGTAAGCGCAAGGCTTCGCCGATGCGGACGCCGGTACTCGCCAGCAGGCCAATCACCGTGGCATAGGTGGAGGGGCGTAAGGAGTCACGCGGCCTCAATTCCGCCGCTGCGTGCAACAATGCCGCGATCTCACGTTCTGTGTAGAGGTACGGGATCGGGCGACGAATCGGCGCTAAGCTGCCGGGGCCAGGCACTTCTGTCTCCGGCCACGTCGCCCGCAGATGGGATAAGAACCCGCGGACGACTTTTAGCCGAGAAACCTGTCCCGCTGGGCCGCGTCGGGGGGCAGGCAGACACGCCCAATCGATGGCCCACTGCGCACGAATTGGTGCGTGGCTCTGCCGGGACTCCAGGAAGAGGAGAAACTCCTTCAGCAGCTTCTCCTCTGATCGTGCGGCGTGGCCAAGGGCCTTCCGTAGTCCAACATACGCTTCAACATGGAGGAGTAAGTCGGCGGCGGTCATTGTGCACCTCCTGGCCACGGCAGCGCAACTTGTGACAGCGATCCCAGGTCGAGCTTGGCGTAGATTTCGGTGCTCGCCAGTGCCTGATGGCCGAGCACGTCCGCGACGAGTTTGAAGCTCACGCCGTTGCACACCAAGCCTGTGGCTAAACTGTGGCGCAAGGTGTGCGCCCCGGACCGGTACACCTGAATGTCGGCGCGCCGCAGCACCTTGCGCGTGAGCGTACTAATGCTCGTCGAACTCTGTAACGGCGTAAAGGGAGGCCGCCAGCGCAGAAACACCTCCCGGTGGACGCTGGCGGGGCGCGCGTGCTGCAGATACGCGGCAAGCGCCTCACCAACTTCTTGGGACAGGGGGAGACTGCGCGCGCGATGGGTTTTCCCCGCTTGGACCAGAAGACAGCCACGGCCCCAATCGATGTCGTCAAGCTGTAACCGAATGACTTCTCCCGCTCGTAAGCCGAGCCGAGCTAAGAGTAAGAGGATCGCTTTCTCACGCAGCCCGTAGGACGCGTCTTCCCTACAAGCGGAGAGGACGCGTTCCACATCCGCTGCAGGAATCGCCCGAGGGATCGTGGCATGCCGTCTGGTCAGCACGGCGGGAATCGCGCCGAGCAAGCTCTCGGATACCACCCCTTGAAACGTCAGATACCGAATCAAGGCGCGGGTCGCCGTCACAGGTTGGCCACACGCACTGGGTTGGAACTTGGCGGCTTCCCGTCGTACGAACTGGGTGAGGACGGACGCTGTCAGCTCGGCCCAGACCACTTCCCCGTCAGCAAACACCTCGTGGAACAAGCGGCCCGCGTTGCGCACGTAGTTATGCCGAGTGGTAGGAGCACAACCGGTGACATGCTCCAGGTGATGCGCAAAGTGCAGCAGCCACGATTCAACACTGGACACCGGATGAGGAGCGCTCCGGACAGCAATGACCCCCTGCTGTCGCAATACGCTCAGCAGATGCCGCAGCCCAATCGCCTTGTACGGACGTGGGCCAGTGACACTCGGGGCTTGTTGCTGCGCGTGTTGGACATAGCGCGTAACAGTGGCCTCGCTTATATCACCCAGTGTTATCCTCTGTCGCTGCAGCCACGTGCCAAACCGCAGGACCGCTAGCAGATGCTGCCGAACGGTTTCCGCCGCATATTCGGCATGCTCCAGGCTCTGCACCACATGATGGGAGATAGGGACTAAAGACACTACTCTGCAGCCGTGCTCGTGCACTCCGCTGCGTGACGTACTTCTCAATCATACTTCCTCCTTCCCCGGCTCTGCCGGATAGGAGGACACTCGCAGGATAATGTGGAGGATCTCAATCGCCGCGCACTGCGTTTTCGCGCGCTACCGCGCACCTGCACGACCTTCTCCACATTACAATTTAGGCCGGGTTATACCCAGATAAAGTTGAGGGCAGATGCGAGAGTGATAGCGAGCAGTTTCACGTCGAATGGAAGGGCATTCCATTAGGCGCAGACTTCTTCTCCCACCACGCTATTACTAAAGAGTTCTATGAGAGCAAAAATCAGGAGTACGTCTCAAATGGATATTCTCTTGAGTCTTTAAATAAATTCAAGGATTGCTCAGCAATACTTCAGACACTTTTTGAAGTTACGCTCCATATCGGGAGGAATTGAGATTTTGCAGGGTTCCATCGGCAGAGCCACCCTTTTAGGCGAAGAGG
>JABFSC010000533.1 GCA_013140885.1 Deltaproteobacteria bacterium
GTAGCCAACCAATGAATTCCCCACAACGAAAGGCGACACGGAAAGGCAGGGCGCGGAGGAAGGAAAAAAGCGCGAGAAAAAGCAGGTACTCACCGCGCGCGGCGAAGGGGTGTTTCTCGCGCGCGGGCCGAATGACCTTTTTCTTCCGTGTCGGGTCTTGAGGTTGCCCGTCCGCATCCGTCGCACGTATCGGGGAAGAAGGGGCTTCCCCTTCCGCACCACTCCTCATAGGACCCCCACACGGTCGCGCACTATGGGTGCATCGCTTCCGCGACTACGGTGACTGGTGGAGCATCGGAGAAAGAAAATCCAAAGGCGGCGCGTTCCTTGACGAGCATGTCCGCCACGACCTTGCGATCAATCGCTCGATACCGTTCAAGGGTCGCGCGCATCTTGACTTCGCCCCCGTTCGCGGCGGCGAGTTCCTTGAGTTTGTCCTTGATCCAGCCAATGTGCCACTTCTCGTCTTTGGTGACTTCGTGCAGCAGCTCCCGTGTTTCTGGATCGACATCTGGTCGGCAGGCATGTTCGACATACCGCTGTTGCGCCCGCTCTTCGACCACGACGGTCAGGGCGAACAGATCAATCAGCGAGCGAGGAATCCCGACTTCTTTGCCAATCCGCGTCTGGTATCCGTCATCGACTGGCACCGGCGTCCCGCCAAGGTCGGCAATCCGTTTGGTCCACAGCCACGCGTGGCGGGTTTCATCCGCCAGGTGCCGAGAAAGTTTGATTTGCGCTTCAGCGTCGTCAATGCGCATGATGAGTTTCAGTAGGAGTGTTGCTCCCCGTAATTCCGCATCGCGGTAGTAGCTATAAAGATGAATCAATCGTGGATCCACTAACATCCTCCTAAACCTCCCCTCCAGGCGGACTTTGTTATCCGCGTGTCAGCCTCTCTCCCCACCCTAGTTGCCCCCTGGTATAGAGGAACGAGTCAAGAAAAGCAACGTCCCTGAAGAAAAGGTCGCTTTTCATAACTAGTTATTTTTGCTCGGAAAATGCGCAAAATTATTTGACATCGTTCCATCAACGGACTATGACCGACCTCATTATGAGAAAAGAAACGGAGAATCGGAGAAACGGGGAATCGGGGAATCGGCACCGTCTTATCGCTCGCCATTCGCTATTCGCCATTGGCTTTTTGCTCCTCTTCGGCGGGTGTCAGCAAGCCCAAGAGCCGGTGCTGGTCGGCAGACCGGAAGGCCCCTATCGGTTGGAACTGGCGCTCTCGCCACCTCAGCCACACGCCAGACAGCAAACCACGTTCACGTACCGCCTGACGGAGACCAAAACCCAAAGGCCCGTGTCGGACCTCCAGATATTGCACGAGCGCGCTATCCATACTTTTATCGTAAGTCAGGACTTCCGCTCCTTCGCCCATACTCACCATGAAGATTTCTTTCCCTTGACCCCACAGGATACTGCCGCCGCCCAATTCCATTTCCCCTACACGTTCCCACAAGCCGGCACCTATCTCATCGCGGGCGAATTCACCCATAAGGACCGGAGTTGGGTCAAACAGTTCACGGTGAACGTGGAAGGCAGTCACACCGGACCTCCGGGCGAAGTCATCGCGGACCCGATACGGACGAAGACCTTTGGCCAGTATCAGGTCTCCCTTACCACTTCTCCCGACCCACCAGTGGTCGGGCATGACACGGAACTGGTCCTCCATCTCACGCGGGATGGGACCCCAGTCTCCGATCTGGGTCTCCATCTCGGCACGGAAGTCCACATGGCGTCATGGCGACTGGACGGGGCGCACTTCGGCCATCAACACACCTACACTCCAGCAATGGCACGGATGATGGCGATGATGAGCGATCACACCAGTAACCCCACCCACATGGCGAAGATGATGGTGCAACTGATGCGTGGTCCAGCCCAACAAGCCTATTGGGGACCGACGCTCCCGGTCCATCATGTGTTTCCCGCCGTTGGCGTCTACCAACTCTTCTTCGAATGCGCGCCCGGTGGCAAACCGCTGGTGCTGGATTTCATGGTCAGGGTGGAGGACTACAGTGAGGGAGCGGATACCACCGTGCACTCGATTGTTCCCCCGCAAGCGGCGACGGAGGACACTCAATGAAGGTCCAAGGTCCCAAGTCCAAGGTCCCAAGTCAAGAAAGTTCGGAGTCAAAAAAATTCGGAGTGCGGAGTTACAAATTGTCGGGTCCCCGTTTCTTTTTCATGCTGATTACTGACTACTGGCGACTGACTACTTTTTTCCATTTTTGCCTTTCGCCTTTTGCCTTTTGCCTTTTGCCTTGCTTCTTTCTCCCCTCTCCCGCCTTTGCCGGTCACGGCTTTTCCAGCACCTTCGGCAACATCGAATGGCTGCCCGAACCAGGTCGCACGCCCGACAGTGCCCTGTATCGCCTCGACGCCGTGCGAGAAGCGGGGCAACTGCTGCTCGCACGGACCAATGAAGCCAAAGTCCAACTCTGCTTAACCTTCGCACGCGAGAAGCTGGCGGAACTCGAAGCCATGGTCAAAGCGGAAAAGGCCGATGCCGCGAAGACCGCGACGGTACGCTATACCCTTTACGTTGATCGGGCGTGGCAACTGACAACCGAAAGTGCGACCGAGAAAGCATCGCTGGCCGACCTGATGG
Organism: Deltaproteobacteria bacterium; assembly: GCA_013140885.1. GTDB lineage: Bacteria > Desulfobacterota > Binatia > Bin18 > Bin18 > JABFSC01. The sequence goes on from JABFSC010000533.1 coordinate 2,618, forward strand.
CGAATGCATTCCTTGAACATCAATACATGCTGTCAGTGATTTACGAGGAACTCCCGGCCAGCACCCGCGCGATCCTCTTCGAGGTGATCGCCGCCGCGCGAGAGAAGTATCAAGGAGTGACAAAATTGTTATCCCCCAAGAAAAAAGGCGCGCTGTTCTTCAAGGAGGAGGAAGTTCGCTGGTCAGTAGAGATGGCGAAGCGGCTGGAGGAAGAGCGTCCATAATCACGTGCGCGTGGGGGCACCCCTTCCGCATCGGTGCTTTGGAGTCACTCCTCCTATTCTGTCGCCTTCTCCGCTCCTAATCCCGTATTGGCCCTCACAAGCAGTTCAGCGAATTTCGCCTCGGCTTCAGGCTCTCGACTCATCAGGGTGCCCACCACCGCGCCGAGAAAGCCCAGCGGAATACTCACAATCCCCGGATTCTCCAAAGGAAAGAGGGGCCCACTCTTCATGATGCTCGGACTGAGCAGAATCAAGACAATCGACGCGACGAGTCCAGTGCCCAGCCCCGCGACCGCGCCCGTCGTGTTGAAACGTTTCCAAAATAACGAGAGCATAATCACCGGGAAATTGGCGGACGCCGCCACCGCGAACGCTAACGCGACCAGAAACGCGACATTCGCGGTCGGTCCCAACAGAATCGCGATCCCGATCGCCACCGCGCCGACCACAAAGGCGGTAACCCGCGCGACGAACACCTCCTCGGCGGGGTCACGCTCGACTCCGTGATGAATCACATTGCTATAAAAATCGTGCGCGAACGAAGTGGAGGCGCTAATCGTCAATCCCGCCACCACCGCCAGGATCGTGGCGAAGGCAATCGCGGCCACGAAGGCGAAGAAGAGGTCACCACCCAACGTCTGCGCCAGCAGCGGCGCGCTCATATTGGTGCCCCCGTTGGCGGCGATGGTGTCGCGCCCGACAATAGTCGCCGCGCCGAACCCAAGGAACGTTGTCATAATGTAAAAACTGCCAATTAGCGCCATCGCCCACACCACACTGATGCGCGCGGTCTGGGCATCAGGAACGGTGTAGAAGCGGACCAAGATATGCGGGAGTCCCGCCGTCCCGAAAATCAGCGCCAGGCTCAAGGAGATGAGGTCTAGCGCGCCGTAGGGTGGCTTGAAGCGCAGGCCTGGCTGCAAGAAGTCCTTGGTCACCGCCACGCCATTCTCGTGGTAGGTCACCTGACCAATCGCGGCGAAAAACTTGCTGAAGCTAAAATCAAAATGCGCCAACACCAATATGCTGAGCAGCAGGGTGCCACTCATCAACAAGATGGCTTTGACGATCTGCACCCAAGTGGTAGCCAACATGCCGCCAAACACCACGTAGGTAATCATCAAGACGCCGACCCCAATGACCGCCGTCTGGTAGGTGATGCCTGAATCTTTCAAGAGCAATGCCACCAGCGCGCCCGCCCCGACCATCTGGGCGATCATGTAAAACGTGCTCACGGTCAGTGTGCTCAACGCCGCCATCGCCCGGACGGGCCGAGGGCGGAGACGATACGCGAGCACATCGGCCATTGTGTACTTGCCCGTGTTGCGCAGCGGCTCGGCGACAATCAGCAGGACCGTCAAATAGGCCACCAGCCACCCGACCGAGTACATGAACCCATCGTAGCCCTGGAACGCGATGATCCCCGCGATGCCAAGGAACGAGGCGGCGCTCATGTAGTCCCCGGCGACGGCGATGCCATTCTGCCATGCGGTCATGCGTCTCCCCGCCGCGAAAAACTCGTTGGCGCCACGGGAGCGTTGGGCGGCCCAGTAGGTGATCCCAAGCGTGACCGCGATGAACAGCAGAAACATCCACAGCGCTGGCGACATGGTTCACTCTCCTCGTGGGTGTCGGTCAAGTTCCGCGATTACCCCAGCCGCCATCACATCAAAACGCTTCGCCGCGCGAATATAGAAGGCCGCCAGAATCCACGCCATCAGAAACTGGGAGAGCGCGAACAGGTACGCCACGTTGATCACGCCGACGACCTTGGTCTCCATCAGCCGGGGCGCGTATCCCACCAACAAAGGTAACGCGAAGTAGTACACCAGAAAGAACAGTGTCGCCGGAATAATGAACCGTTGCTTGGCCAACAAGAGCGTGTGAAATGCCGGCATCGCGGTGATGCGCTCCCACGGAGCCTGTGTTGTCATAATCTCCCCTTCCCACGATTTTTCGTCCCCTCTGGTAGCAGAATCCGCGGGTGAACGCATCGGGTCCACCTCTGCCGTTTCCGCCACGCATCTGTTAAAGGAACGGGAACGCACGATATGAAGGAGCGCTACCATGACAACCACCCTAAAAAAGGACGATGTGTATGTGGGCTTAGACTGCGGTCGCCGTGACTATGTGATCTCACCAGAACTGGTCCAGATGTACGCCGAAGCGGTGGAGGATCACAACCCGTGGTACTCCGGCCCATCCCCGTTTGGCGGTGCCGTCGCACCCGCGCTGATTCGGCATTCGGAGGTCTTCGTTGACCGCCGTTGGTATCTGCCCAACATCTACGGCAACCTGCACGCCAAGCAGGAGTGGGAGCTGTTCGCGCCGATCATGGTGGGCGAACTGCTCTGGACCCACTCATTTGTCACTGAGCGCTACACCAAGCGTGGACGTGACTACGTGGTGAACGAGGTCCTCTATCTCGGCGCGGAAGGACAAGTGTATGCGCGTGGGCGGACGCCCAGAGCTTTGTCCGAGAGGGGGCCAACAACGAAACGGTAGTGGGCAAGGACCGCGAGAAAGAGGCCGGAC
>JABFSC010000772.1 GCA_013140885.1 Deltaproteobacteria bacterium
CCCACAGCCCAGCCCGGTGGTATCTCACCGCCGGTCTCCATTCCATCAAAACCGGCTCCTTCATCTTCATCATCGCCACATCCTTCTCCTCCTCTGGCCACCACACGAGCAGTGTCACCACCACCCCCGGCTCCCCCCGTTGCCCCCGTGAGTAGCGAAGTCGCTCGGATCATCGCCATGCTCAGACACCCTGTCACACCTTCTCCATCACTATCAGTGACTAAAACCTCACGATCAACATCCATCACGAAAAAAGCCCGCGCTCCGAAAAGCTAACTTCAGTATATCGTCATAAACTCGAAACGAGGCCCTCATCGCGATGCGGACTTTCGTCTCAGCCCGCATGACGAGCATACTGCTGCTGTCCGAAGCGCACGCGGTCACCGACAGAAAGCGCATCCGGCGACTGTTGTTCCACCGCCGCGATGAGCGGGCGGAGCCCTCGTCTATTCACCAGTTGAATCAACAAGCCAGGACGTGCGTTCAGTTCCAAGACACACGCCCCACTGCGCGCATCCAGCGTGATATCAACCCCAATGTATCCCAGCGCGACCGCATCGGCGCAGCGCGCGGCAGTGGTCAGGATCTCATTCCAGGCGGGAATAGTGTGGCCGACGAGGACCGCGCGCGTGTCAGGATGATGCGTCATCCATTGCCGTCCGGCTAACGCATGGGTCGTCATCCCGGTCGTGAGATCAATCCCAATGCCGATGCCCCCGAGATGGAGATTCGCCCGCCCGCGCGACGCTTGGGTCGCGACCCGCACCATCGCCATGATGGGAACACCGCGAAAAACAAGGACGCGAATGTCCGGCAATCCACGAAAACTGAGCGGCGCTAACGCTGGATGCGCATGCACTCTGCGCTCGATCAGCGCCTCGTCGTAGCGTTGATTGAGGGAAAACACCCCGCCAAGAATATCCGACAGATGACTCTCCAGGTCACGCGCCGACATCCACCGGTCATCGGCCGCAACGAAGCCATCGTTGCTTTTCCCAGCGATAATGACCACCCCTTCCCCACCCGTGCCCTGAGCAGGTTTGATGACGAACTCGTCCCACGCTCGCGACTGCTCGACGAACCGCGCGATGTCGCGTTGCAGCCGATACACCATGAACGTTTCGACGACTGGAAGGTGCAAGACGGTCAGAGCCGCCTTCGTTTTGATTTTGTTATCGACAACCTGAAACTGGTGGCGTGGGTTATACCGCGCAATCAGATCGGTGTTCCGCCGGTTGAGTCCTAGCATCTGGCGCGCAAGCGCACGCATCTGGCCGATCATCCGGTTGAGACCTTTCGTGGCGCGGGCGCGGGATCAGGGGAAGAAGCGGATAAGACCCGGTAAAAGCGAAGGTACTCGACTACCCGAAGGCCGCGCCAGCGGCCGAGCAACAACTCGAGGGCAATCACCCCCAGTAGCAGTTCGGGAAAGGTCAGCACCAACGGTTTCAAGCCCGTATACTCGATGCCAAGGTAAGAGGTGGTCGCCACCAGCAGGGTGTTCACGGTTAAACGGAAGGCCTCCCCAGTCCCGCGTTCGAGTTGGGTGTTGGTGAAGTTCTCGATGATGTTCGCCATAATCACCATCGGGAAAATACTCACATGCAGGAGGGCACCAATGCCCAAGGTCGCGCCCAGGACGGTGAGTCCCACCATGCTCACCGCCACCACCGCGATGAGAATCGCGACACGCGACACCAAATGGAGACGGAGTCGCTGCAAGACGATGCGCAACCCGGCACCCAACCCAACGAGGATCAAGAACACGATGAGGCCCCAGCCGAGGCCGGTGGTCAAAAATGCCAAGGACAACAGCATCGGCGCGAAGGTACCGAACGTCTCAAGCCCAATCACGTTGCGAATAATGACCAGGAAGAAGGCAATCAGCGGCAGGATCAGAATAAAGTTCAGGGCGGGGAGAGAGACCTGCGACCGCACCGCCAGCGTCCACAGCCCAACAATCGCTCGCCGCCACCAATGTTGCTGGGCAAAGGTCGCGGCATTAACAGGTGTGGCGGAGATACCCGCGCGATTCACGCTTTGCGCGAGCGACAGGTGCTCACCAACGGTGTTTCGTCCAATCTCCCAGAGGGAAGGCAGGTCGAGTTTGCCACTCAGCAGCACGATCTCGCGCGGAGTCAGGAGCCGCTCCAAGACGGAGGCGAGCACGGTGCCCACCGGACGCGCGCAGCCACTCGCGATGACGATCCGCAGCTCATCAAGATGGAGGCCAAACTCTCCTTGTTTCATCAACGCATAGAATCCCGCGGTGTCCGTGGTGTGCACCAGAAGCACGTCGGCCTCCCGAATGAGGGTCAGATTGTTACTCACGAGGGATTGGAGGTACTGTTCGCGAAAATGACTCGACTCAAAGTCGGCGCTCAACACCGCCACATTCACCTGGGTCGCTTGCGCCTCGGTGACAATCCGCTCAACGATCTCCGGCGGAATCGCGCCATCGTTGAGGAGGACGAGGGAAGCGACTGGACGATCCACATAGTTCACGATCGTCCGCACGCGTTCGCTTTCATAGCGGAGTCCGTCGCGCTTGAAGCCGCTCTCCCGTCTTTCCGTGGCAACGGAAACCGTCGCGCTCCGCGGCACTTGGCGAATGAAAAATGTGTAGGTCACCGGCACGGTCCGGGTGTGAATCAGTAGCGGCAAGTCGTCGCGATATAAGGCCAGATAGGTGTTCGGCAGCCACGCGAAATACCCAGCAGCGGGGTCCATCGGTACCCAGGTATCTCCGACCCAGGCTTCGACCCAGGAAATGGTTGTACGTTTGTGAGCGGTGTCACCAAGTCGTATCCCCCCGACGATGCGCGCTGGAATGCCAACCGCGCGGAGCAGTGCCACCAGCGCCCGCGTTTTCCCCATCCGACTCCCTCGCGCATTGGTGATGACACTGAGAGCATCATTTTTCTCGCTCGCCTCTTTGGGTGAAGGAAGCGCCGCCACATATTGGTGGAGCGCCCGCAGGACCAGGTCCGCCCGACCCGCCCCACGGATCACCTGTTGTGCGTGCGCGTGCACGGTCGGCTGGTCGCTCTGGATGAATGGAGAAGGATTCAGGTACGCCCGTCGCGAGGACTGGTCCCGTGATAACGGGAACGGCACGCGCGGAACCTCCTTCGTCGTATCCGCGATCTGGACGGTATATTCATAGATGATCTGTCGTTGAGTGCCCTCCGCGCCAGTCACGGTCCAATGGCCCCACAGGTTGAGACCGTCGGCTTCTTCGCGATAGTTCACCCGATCCGCCGTGGTCTGACGCGCGAGCACGCTTTGGCGTTCGTCGGATAACGGCATGAGCATTTGCACGTGCGTCCCAGCCGGAGCGGCGGCCAAGTCCATTGTGGCCGTCACTTTCCAGTAGGCGGTCGCTGGATGCGCGGGAGTGGAACGACTAGCGGTCTCCGCGCCCTCATCGCCACTAAACACCTGCGCTTCATCCGCTTCACCTTGGGCAAAAAGCGGAAAGCCGACACACCACCAGAGCATGCACAAAAGAAAAAGACCGGCGGGAAAGCAAGACAACAACGGCAAGCGAGATCGCATAGGACGGTTATACTTGCTCGTAAGGCGCTGGCACATTCCCATACTCGGATGGGAGCAGGCGCGTGGAGGCGGAAGCAAGCGAGGCCCCCGCGGTCCCGTCCGTGATGCGGGTTGCGAGAAACTGGCCGACCAAATCATGGAACTGCGCGACACTGGAGAGGCTCTTGATGCCATAACGGAGCGGCTTACAGGGGCCGAACGCGCGCGCATACCAGTCGATCATTTTGCGGAACTGTAAACAGGCGAGATGTTCACCGCGCAAAGCCACGCTGCGCTGAAAATGGCGCGTCATAAACGCCACGCGCTCCAGTAACGTCGGAGCCGGTAGGGGCGGAGTGCCCGCCAGGGCCGCGTGAATCTCGCGGAACACCCAAGCATTCATCAGCGCCCCGCGACCAATCATCAGGCCCGCGCAGCCGGTTTCTTCCAGCATCCGTTTGGCCGAGGCGGCATCCCGCACGTCTCCATTGCCAATCACGGGCAGTGCACGCACCGACTGGACGACCGCGCGAATGCCGGCGAGATCGACCGCTCCGCCGAACGCGCCTTCGCGTGTGCGGCCATGAATAGTCAGTGCGGCGACCCCGGCGTCCGCGAGAATGGGCGCGAGCTGAACCGCTTCGTAGGTATCGCCTTTCCAGCCCAGGCGGGTTTTCACGGTCACGGGAATCTTGACGGCGCGCGTGATGGTACTGACATATTTCCCGGTGGCGATAGGATCACGCAGTAAGGCCGCTCCAGCACCGCGCGTCACCACTTTATCGACCGGACAGCCCATGTTGATGTCGATCACGGCGACCCCTTCGGCTTCGAGCATTTGCGCGGCGTCGCGCAGCTCCTCGGCGACAGCGCCAAACAGTTGGACGGCGAGCGGACTATCCTCTGGACAGGTTTGCGCCAGCTCCAGCGCTTTCTTCTTGCGTTCCAGGAGTGAGCGCGCATGAATGAGTTCGGTCGCCGCCAAGCCAAACCCGCCGACCTCACGCATGCACAAGCGAAACGGTAGCGTGGTGTACGCGGCCAGGGGAGCGAGGAGGAGGTTGGATGAGAGCGCGAAAGAATTGTTGTGGAAATACATCGTCATTGCGGATCAGGAATCTTTGGTGTCAGAAGCTGCCTTGGATTGCTCGGCTCCCGCAACATGTTGAGCGGCGAATTTCAAGGCCGCATGAATGTCTTCCGCTGTCAGTTGAGGATACGCGGCGAGGAGGTCCTCAGTTGAATCCCCGTCGGCAACGCTGCCGACCAGTATACTGACAGGAACTCGAGTGCCATGAATACAGGGCACTCCGTGATGGATGCGTGGATCAATAACGATGCGCTCTCGCCATGTTTTCGTTGGCATGATCTTTCTCCTCGTGTGCGGACACTTTCCTATAAGGAAACTTCACTTGATCCCCCTCACCCTAGCCCTCTCCCAGCCGGGAGAGGGAACCTGAAAGCAACCGTTCTGCTCTTTGCGATTAGCGCCGATCAAACTGCCCCGCCAGTTGCGCCACCGGTAGGCGTACCATCGTCGGTCGCCCGTGTGGACACACAAATGGTGATTGCGAAGCCAGCAGACTTGTCACCAGCGCCTTCATCGCTTCCGGGCTGAGCATTTGCCCCGCCTTGATTGATTTCACCTTGCACGCGATCCGCGCCGCCAAGTCCTCGCGTTTGGCCTCGACCGCGTTGTCCGAACGTCCTTCCGCGCGAGTCTGAAGCAATTCGAGAATTAAGTCCGGCACATCGGACGCGCGAAAATACGGCGGCGTCGCTTGCATGTGATAACTATTCCCGCCAAACGGATGAATCGCGAAACCCA
>JABFSC010000427.1 GCA_013140885.1 Deltaproteobacteria bacterium
TGTGGGCGATCGTCCTTGTCCGAATAGGGAGTGGGGAAGGGCGCATCCGGAGTTTTCCGAAGTCGCCTTTTGTCCTTGTCGTGCAGTTGCCCCCAGGTGTCACGTTGGCACTTGGGGGCGATGACGGGGCGGGAAGGCGCGCCGCACCGTACGGGACCAGCATCTATTTGGGTGTGGTCCTCTCTAGCTGAACGCGGAGGACTGACAGCTCCCCTTCTGTCTACGCGTTTTGGAAAGGCTCGATCAGCTCCAGAAAGGTCCCATCGGGATCCTTGAAGCAAAAGAATTTCGCGCCGGCCTTGTTCGGGAATTGGATGATGACCGGCTCGGACACGCACTCCACCCCCAATTCTTTGAGGCGTGCATACTCTTCCTCGATGTTCTTGGTGAAGAGCGCGATGCGCGCCGCGCCCGCGTGGTACAGGTGCGGATAGGCCGTGCCTTCGGTTTTGGGTTGTTTCCACTCGATCAGATCGATGCGCGTCGCGCGCGGATCGTCACCAAGCGCAAGCAAGGCCGCGCGCGCGACGCTGTTGGGGATGCCGAGCCCTTTATCATTGCCTGGGTTCGCGCCTTCGCCGATGTTGAGCACGACTTTGAAGCCCACCATCTTGTAGAATGCCAACGAACGCTCAAAATTGGTCACGTTAATGTTGATGTGGAAAATAGACTTAATCATGGTATCAGCTCTCCTTCGTGTATGAGTGTCGCCCGTGATGCTTATCGTCCCACAAACCGACCTGGTCGTCGCTCCGCGACGGCGCGAATCCCTTCCTTGTGATCTTCCGTCTTTTGCAGCCACGACTGTTCCTTGAACTCGTGATCGGTTGCGGCTTTGACCGCTGCCGCCAGTCCCGCCCGCATCGTGGCGCGCGTGGATTGCACGGCGAGGGGTGCATTGGCCGCGATCTCCTTGGCCAGCTCAACCGCGGCGGCGTGCACCTTGTCTTGCGTGGTGAGCACTTCTCCCAGCCCCCATGCCAAGGCTTCTTCGCCACCAATCCGGCGACCGGTATAGAACATCAAGTTCGCCCGTTGCGACCCAATCAGTCGTGGCAAGGTGCGTGTCAATCCAAATCCCGGATGAAAGCCCAATGCCACGAAGTTCGCGGCAAAGCGGGTCTCCGCGCAGACCACCCGGAAGTCGGGCACCAGCGCGAGCCCGAATCCACCACCAATGGCAGCCCCCTGAATCGCGCCCACCATGGGCTTGCGACAAGCGAAGAGCCGCACCGCGGCGGCATAGAGGGGATTCCCTTTCTCGACCGTGCGGGTCTCGCGTTCGCTCTGCGCATCCGCATTGTGAAAATTCGCGCCCGCGCAAAAATGCTTGCCTTCCGACGCCAGCACGATCGCACGACACGCCGCCTCGTTATCCAATGCCTCGAACACCTCGGCGAGTGAGTGAATGAGGTTCACGTCGAAAAAATTGTTCGGCCCTCGTTGAATCTCAACGGTGGCGATGTGGTCCGCCAGTGTCACAGCCACGTCTCCGTACTTGCTTTGCATAACAGGTCTCCTTTTTTCTGTTGCTCTTCGGCGATTTGTTCGCCCGTGGGTTTCCCACCCGTGGGTTTCCCACCCGTGGGTTTCCCACCCGTGGGTTTCCCACCCGTGGGTTTCCTACCTTACTGCACCGAATCAATCACTCAATGACCCGATGGCGCGATGGCGCGAGGTCTCAGCTATCCCACCGTGCCCTGCGCCCGGAACACCGCGATCTCGTCTTGGGTATAGCCGTGCTCCCGGAGAATCTCGTCCGTGTGCTGACCATGCAACGGTGCTGGCCTGCGCAACGCGGTCAATGGCTCGGAGAATTTCCACGGTGGACTCAAGGTGGGCATGCGTCCACAGAGCGGATGGTCGATGGTTTGCACCGCGCCAATGGCGACGGTTTGCTCATCCTGCATCACGCTGTGCAGCGTCTGGAGCACGGTGATGGTGCCACCGAGTTCGTCTTGCACCAAGTGGCGAAATTCCTCCACGCTCCATTGCTTGAGATCGTCACGGATCGCTTCTTCAAGATCGCGATTGATGACCAAGAGATTGCTCACGGCAAACCGCGGGTCAGCGGTGAGGTCCATGCGATTGAGCGCGATGAAGAATTTATCCCACGCTTCCCCGTCGCCGCGTAACGAGAACAGGACCGCGCCGTCGCGCAACTGAAACCCGGAATCCGGCGGTTCGGTATAACCCAGCAGTTGCCGGCCCGCCCATTGGTCGGGCTCATGTTCAGCGGCCAGTTGCCATTGGCTGACGGCAATCATGGTGCCGAGCAGCGAGACATCAACCTGTTGACCCTCACCATGACGCGAGCGCCAAAACAGTGCCGCGAGAATCCCTTGCACCGCGGCGAAGGCGGTTTCTGTCGCCGCGAGATCAAAACCAGTCCGCACCGGCGGATCACCGGCTTTCCCAAGATTTCTATTGATCCCCACGAACGATTGAACCCCCAACTCTGACCCCGGTTGATTGGCGAACGGTCCTTCGCGGCCAAAGGCGGAGATCGAACAGTACACCACGCGGGGATTCAGCGCGGCCACGGCGTCATAACCAAAGCCGAGTTTCTCCATCACGCCGGGCCGATACCCTTCCACCACGATATCGGCGTTGGCGAGGAGACGGCGAAAAACCTCTTTCCCAGTTGGCGTTTTCAGGTCAAGCGCTACGCTGCGTTTGTTGCGATTGAGATGGAGAAACACCGCGCTCTCGGATTTCACGAACGGTCCGATCTTGCGTACCCAATCACCGTCGAGTGGCTCGATCTTGATAACCTCCGCGCCCAGGTCGCCCAGTTGCATGGCGCACATCGCCCCCGCCGCGCCTTGGGAGACGTCGAGCACCGTGACACCGGCCAATGCAAGCTCCCCATTTGTCGCCACCGCTGGTGTGGCCTTGCCGCCGTTGGTCGTGGACAGCTCGCGCGTCACCTGGGCGACGATCTCCGCGTGATGCTCATCGAGCGCTGGTGCGGGCCGGGTGATGGCCGCCGGAGTTTTGCTGAACCGCCAGTGAGGTGTCGCCGAGTGCATCGCTCCCCACCGCGTCTCAAGCAGTGTCATCATGGCGTTGGCCTGGACCTGAGGATGCTGCTGGAGAATGGCACTGACGAGATCGTCGCTGAAATACTGGCCACACGGGACATCATGTTTGCGCAATTGCCACAACCAATAGCCCGTGGGGCGGCGCTGAAATGTGGGTGTCAACTCCTCAATCAAGACCTGACGGTGGATGATTCGTTCGGCGTTGGTGGCGAACCGCGGGTCTTCTTGGATAGCGGGTCGCTCGATGGCCTCACAGAATTTTCCCCAGAACTCTTCATGGGGAACGCTGACATTGATGTAGCCGTCCGCCGTGGCGAAGGCTTGCTCCGGGACCACGTTGGGCCTCGCGCTGCCCATTGGGCGCGGGGTCTGACCAGTCGCGAAGTATTCGGCGAACCGCGTCGTGCCCGCGACCAGCGAAGACTGGAACTGTGAGGTTTCGATCTTGAGACCGTGCCCGGTGCGTTCGCGGACATACAAGGCCGTCAGCATGGCGATGAGGTTGAGCATCGCGCCGTTCCAATCAAATTGGGCGATGCCACGCGCGAACTCAAACGGCCCACCCTCCACGCCGGTCACCGAAGTCGCGCCGCTACTCGCCTGACCATACCATTCGTTACTGGTCATCCCTTGCATCGGCCCCGCATTGCCGTAGGCCCCGGAGCTGAGATAGATCACGCGCGGATTCAGCGCCCTCAGCGCGGCGTAGCCCAGACCGAGACGTTCCATGACCTCGCTTGAGCGGAAATTCTCAAGCACGATATCCGCCCATTGGATCAACCGAAGCGCGAACGCTTTGTCCTCCGGTTTCTTCAGGTCGAGCATGATCCCGCGCTTATTGAGATTGTTGCCCAAGAAAGTCGTGCCCATCCCGTGCTTGAAGGTCGCGACATTGCGCACCGGGTCCCCTTCCGGCGGTTCGATTTTAATGACATCCGCGCCGAGAAACCCCAAGTATTGGGCCGACACTGGACCCACGGCGGCACGACCAAAGTCGAGCACACGAATTCCCACAAGTGGACCTGCCATGATAGTTCCCTCCGTTCTGGAGAGCGTTCTTGGCTAAAACGGGGAAAAAAGCAAGTCTTGTTTTTCCTGGATGCGACGGGAGAGTACAACCTGCGAGGATGGCGTTCGGAAGACTCGGACGACGCTAATCCGTGACCGCGGCTTCTGGCTCCCGCGTTTTTTCCACTGATGACGCCACTACCGGTGGGATACGCGTGAGCTTGTAGCACACCGCCGTCGAGAGGGCGCAGAGAAGCCCCCCAGCATAGAAGGTACTGCCGATGCCGAAATGGTCGGCGAGCAGTCCAAACAAAATGGGGCAGACAGTCATGCCGAAACTGTGCACAGTCAAAAGCACGCTCATCACCGTGCCCATGCCGAGACCGCGCGCATTCTCCATCGCCAAGGCGGTGTGAGCGGGAAACGCGATTCCAGTCGCCACGCCAGTGCCGACACTCAACGCGAGCAACTGCCAGAAACTCGTGGCCAGAGGATAGGCACTAAAGGCAATGGCACCGATCACCCCGCCAATCGCGATCAGGTTGGCCTTGTTCATCCGGTCGGCCAGCCGCCCACAATACGGTTGCATGATGGTGCTCACCAACACGTTGAGAGAAATGAGCGCCCCAATCTGCGCGGTTTTCAACGGCAGCATCTTCGCCGCCAACAAGGGGACAAAGACCCAGGTAATCGTGCTCGCGAACGCATAGCCTAAGCGATAGCTGGCAACGCCGAGCACGGGGCGACACGAGAGCACTTCCCGGAGCGGTGGCGCGATGGTGTTCGCCGCCGTCTTATTTTTGGGGGGATCGGGCAGCCAGAAGAACATCAACACAAACGCCACCATACTGAGCCCACCGAGTGTGACGAAGCTCGCGTCCATGCTCCACACATCTTTAATGACCCCGCCGAGGATCGGCCCACCAGCAACACCGCCGAGAAACGCGGTATTGATGTAGCCTGAGTATGCGCCTTCTTTCCCCTTCGGCGTGAGATCGCCCACATACGCCAAGGTCACGGGTTGGACCATCGCCGTGGCGACACCCTGCACGGCCATCACCACGAGTAACACCATCAAGCTATTGGCCAACAAGAACGCGACTGACGAGAAGGCATAAAAAAGCACACCTGCCAGAAGAAACGCCCGCCTGCCGATGCGGTCCGACGCGGGACCGATCAACGGCAGTAAAAACGTGCGCGGCGCTGAATGCGCGCTGAACAAGATCCCCGCGCCCAAACTGGCGGCACCAAATTGCTGCGCATAGAGAGGCACAAACGGCATGACCACACCGTTCCCCAGCATCGTGCAAAAAATCGCCACGGCGAGGACGAAGAGGGGCTTCATACAAACCTCGGAAGGTCTTGCCGTTCACGGCTCACATCAAGACGCATAGCGGCGGTTGTACACGACCCTCCTCGCTTATGCCAGCCTTGCGCATCGCGCGGGCAAAGCAGAAATCAAAAGGCAAAAACGAAGAGACGGCAATCATGGGAGGCAACTTCGAGCGTCGCCGCGAGGTGTACGGATTAGCCCCCAAACGTGCCGTCCGGGTAGTCAGCAAAGCAGGTAATGCCAGCGGGCAGCGTCAACCACGGTTGTCCGGCTGAGCACCAGACGCTGAAGCGTGGTGTGATGCGGCTCTTGTCATCCAAAGTCCCACCCATCATGGAGCGAATCTCTGGATACCGTTCAAGGGTAATGGAGATCGCCGAGCCGCAGGTCGGACAAAAGTGCCGCCAGAGCCGCTGCTCACCGTCAACCTTCGCCTCATACGTGGCCAGCGGACCCACAATGGTCACGGCCTCCTTGGGAAAAATGACGCCAATGAGAAAAGCCGATCCCGACTGGCGCTGACAGCGGTCACACTGACAGAGTCCGATGGTGGTCGGTTCGCCGTCGTAGCGATACTGGACCGCCCCGCACAGGCAGCGGCCGGTTCCTCCGGGTGTTTGAGAGTGAGTCATTGTCGTTCTTCCTTCTCCATCAGTGTCATTCGGTTCGGCTTTAGCCGTGATGAGCGAGCCAACCGCCGCATGCGCTATTCCGGCTCACAACTCCACCCTGTAGTAGTCGCACCAAAATCCGACGATCTCTCTGACCATCGGCGCTGATTCTGGGATCAAGCCCGTTCCATAACGGGGATCATACCGCTCGGCGTAGTCTCGGGCGGCTTGGTAAGCCCAATAGCCCGCATCTTCCGCGGTTGGGGATAACGCACATCGTAGGCTATTCTCGATGATCAAGACGTATCGATTTTGGAGCACCCGGATCGCCCCCCATCGTGATGGCTCGTAGACATTGTTCACAGCTCGCACCTCAGCCAGCAACTCATAGAGCAATTTTTTCTTTGTCGGTGTTGGTCGTTGGACATAACGCTCTAGTTGGCCCACGGATCGCGCGAGAAGCGCTTGATGATCCCGCCATGCGGCTACCTCCAGATGTCGGGGGCAAACGGAGCGGGCTGCTTCAGCCGCTGTGAGATGAGAGAGGTGGAGGGCGAACCGCGCTGCGCAGTGCAGGTCAATGCAGAGCGACTTGAGCGTGGTCAATCGAGTGATGGGATAATCTTCCCCATTCCGCAAGCCTTCCGCCATGGCGGAAAGCTTTCTGAGCTTCACCAAGGCTGCTTTGACGATCGGCTTTTTCATCTTTTGTGATACGAAAAGGGCGGACCGCTTGAGCGGAACCGCCACCAGGCGGCGCTGCGGTGGCGCGACGGCTTAGGCAACCTCTAACATCTTGTTCGCGTAATCTTTCCCACAAGTGGCGGGGGGGAGAGCTTTGTTGTCTTTCTTGTATAAGTCAATCGTCTCGTCCACAATGACACACAACTCCACGAACACGGCTTGCTCATCGTCGCCGTGGCACCCTCCGTACAGCAGCCCAGGGCAACTCCCGACAAAACACTGGTCGTCCTCCGACCATTCGACAATCTTGACGTACCGCGCACTATCTTTCATCGTTGTGACTCCTCGATTGCCGCCTGCACGGCTTTCTCTTGATAATGCTTGGCATCCTTCCCCAGTTTTCCCGCAATCGTGATGGGTTTGGGTACCTTGGGATGCACGAAGTTACGATGATCTCCTTTTCCTCCGCGATTCACAAATAGGCTTTCATATTGGCCCCCTGCTTATCCTTGCCAAAAACCTCCATCCACTGCCTCGCGAAGTTCGCAGCCTCCTCCCTTGAGTACACTCTCAGAATCTTTCCTGGTTCAACTTTGAGAGTCGAAGCCTTCTTGTTCATGGCTACCGCCTAACGCTCAGAGAGCGTTCTGAAATTCAAGAAAGCGCGTCATTGCGAGTAGAGTCAAGCAATTTTTACTCGACAAAGCGATAGTTTCCTTGCTTCTTTCTCCTCGCAATGACAGTTCTCCCCTATTTTCAAAACACTCTCTAACTGAACGGCTCTATCGGTTTCTATTCGTAGGTACCAAGCATCTATTAGTACATGCGGGCATCTACAGAATAGCTACCCGTTGGCAGTTGACATGCTTCTGTATCTATGGAGTTTCCTGAGGGTGCTCGGTCCGTCCCACCCAGTCTCATACCACCGCCGCCACAAGACGACGGTTACGACGCCCGCCGATACCGTGCCGCGGGATGCGGCGCGTGCAGGCGGGCATGGCCACTCCCGAATAATTTCTCGCGGGTTGTACTTACGGCGCGCGTCGGTCTCCGTCGCTGAGGGTGCCCCGGATTGGCAACCCATGCTTCCGTTGGGGGCTGTTGACAAAGCCACGCTCGGTGCCGCTAATGCTGGGCGAAACGCGCGGGTGCGAGACACCGCCATAGTCCCAGGGAAGCCCACGCGTCATTGAGTTGAAGGGAATCACTGTATGAAATTTGGCCTTCATTACCAACTGCCATGTTCACCCGCACAGTCTCCAGTACAGAGGTATCGCGACACGATAGAGCAAGCGGCCTACGCCGAAACGCTCGGTTTTGAGTCGGTCTGGCCGGTCGAGCAACATTTTGATCCGGGGTTCTCGATTCTTCCCTCACCGTTATTGTTGTTATCGGCGATCGCCGAACGAACACGGAAGCTGCGGTTGGGCATCGGCATTATCTTGTTACCGCTGTCGCACCCGATCCGGGTCGCCGAGGAGATCGCCACACTCGATGTGATCAGCAATGGGCGGGTGGAGTTCGGCGTCGGTCGCGGTGTGTTTCCCAGCCACTTCGCCGGGTTCGGCGTTCCACAAGAGGAGAGCCGCGAACGGTTCCTGGAAGCGCTCCAGGTGGTTCGCCAAGCATGGACAACCGAGCGGCTCTCATTTCAAGGAAAGTTTTTTACCGTCAACAATATCTCGGTTGTCCCCAAACCGGTGCAACAGCCACATCCACCGATGTGTGTCGCGGCCAATACCATTGAGACCTACGAGCAGATGGGACAACTTGGCGTATCGATTCTGACCGCCGCGCAGATCACGACCTTTCCCAAACTGCGCGAGTTGATCCCACGCTATCGTCAGGCACGGCAAGCCGCCGGCCATCCGCATGGCACTGGCGAAGAACTCTCGCTGCTTGCCCCGTGTTATGTCGCCGAGAGTGCCGCGCAGGTGCGACGCGAAGTCGAGCCGAGCATCCGGCACTTTCTCGACTCGCTCATTGCGGCCTTTCCAGTGGGCACTGGGAATCGTCTTCTCGAGGAAGCCGCCGAGCGTCTGCGTAAGACCACCTACGAGCAGGTGTGTGAAGTGATGGGCATTTTCACGACGCCAGAAGCCTTTGTGGATCGGCTCACTCAACTGCGCGAGGAATTCGGCATGGGCCGGTTCCTCTGTTGGTTTAACATGGGCGGCCAAGTGCCACACGAGCAGGTGCTCCGCAGCATGAAGCTTTTTGCCGATAAGGTCATGCCGCATTTTGTGTGATGCGGCTCCTCTGACAAGCTCATGGCAACCGCATTCACGAAGAATCAGATTGACCGCTTGGGCAAGCGCTTGAAGAAAGGCAATATAAGCGAAGCTGATTCGCGGCTTCTTGACCAGTATCGACGTTCGTTTTCTGCTGCATACGGGATTATCGTCCGAACAATCAGAGAGCAGTTAGGGTTGGAGCCAACAGGACGGGCAAAAACGACGATGTCCATCGTTGAGAAGTTGCGGAGAGAGAGTAGCCGCTTAACTCAGATTCAAGATATTGCAGGCTGTAGGGTGATCGTACTGGACATCGCGCATCAAGAGGAGGTCATTCAATCTCTCAAGAGCCTTTTTGAAGGGGCTACCGTCGTTGATCGTCGCAAGCTTCCCAGTCATGGTTACCGTGCCGTTCACGTGATCGTGAGGTCTCTCGATAATATGGTTGAGATCCAGGTCCGGACTGCGCTGCAAGACCTCTGGGCCGAGCTTTCAGAAAAATTGTCAGATGTCATGAGGGACTCGACGATCAAATATGGAGGAGGGGATGAATTCATTAAACAATTGCTTGCAGCCTCCTCTTCTTCGATCGCCGAGGTAGAATCGTTTGAGATGCAGCATCCGACACCAAGCGGATTTGTATCATGGGGTAACCTCACTGACGAGGAACAGGAACTGCAGAGGGTCGTACAGGGACGTAAAAAGGAATTACTTGAACGGCTCTCTAACGCCATCAAGGTTGTAGAGAGCTTCAGGGTACAAGAATGATATTTCTCATTGAATACGCTCGTCATCAGGGCCGAGTTGTCACCTTTAAAGCGTTTGACGAAGCAGCGCGGCGGCAGGCTGAAGATGAACGACTCGAAATGGAACTCGACTTGAACCGTCGTGGAATAGTGCATGAGGTCGTTCTCTTCGAGGCCGCGACCGAAGCGGCTTTGCGGCGTACCCATCGTCGATACTTTGAGGACTTGGCTGACCTTGCGAAGTTACCCGCATCCTGAGAACAGACGTTCCCACGGCAGAAGCGTATTGCTACTCAATACACGCGTATGAAGAGCGGGCTATCGCAGACGCTCACTCGCGCCGTCTTTCGGCGTCGGGTGGAGCGTATCAGTGAGGCCGAGAAGGTTGCGAGATTCGCCATAAACCAAATTTCCCGGCAACGTCCCCTATACCCTGAACCGCCTCGTGCGGACCCGCATGCTAGGTGGTGTGGGGAGGGCGGTCAGCAATGACCGCCCTTACCCGATTAGGTACCCTCATCAAGCAGTCGCCCATTCGGCGGACAGCACCGCCGCCTGCTCCAGTACCGTCTGCGTCGCCTTCTCCTGCTTGTCCGGCGGGTACCCGTGCTTGCGCAGGATGCGCTTGACGAGCACGCGGAGCTGGGCGCGGACGTTCTCGCGCACCGTCCAGTCGATGGTCACGTTGGCGCGCACGGATGCCACGAGCTCGCGCGCGATGCCGCGCAGCACATCGTCGCCCAGCACCTTCACGGCGCTGTCGTTGGTCTCCAGCGCGTCGTAAAAGGCGAGCTCGTCTTCGGTCAAGCCCAGAGTCTCACCACGCCGGTCCGCCTCGCGCATCTGCTTGGCCAGTCCGATCAGCTCCTCGATCACCTGGGCGGCCTCGATGGCGCGGTTCTGATAGCGGCGGAGTGACTGCTCCAACAACTCCGCGAAGGACCGCGCCTGCACGACATTCTTCCGCCGCCGGGTGCGCAGCTCGCCCTTCAGGAGCTTCCGCAGCAGCTCGACCGCAAGATTGCGCTGCGGCATCCCGCGCACCTCGGACAGGAACTCCTCGGACAGGATCGAGATGTCCGGCTTCGCTAGTCCCGCGGCGGCGAAGATGTCCACCACGCCCTCGGGCGTCACGGCGCGGGAGATAATCTGCCGGACGGCGTGGTCGAGCTCTTCCTCGGGCCTGGCCTCCCCCGGCGCGCGCTTGGCGAGCACGGCCTGCACCGCCTGGAAGAAGGCCACATCGTCGCGAATGCGTAGCGCC
Source organism: Deltaproteobacteria bacterium (assembly GCA_013140885.1). GTDB lineage: Bacteria > Desulfobacterota > Binatia > Bin18 > Bin18 > JABFSC01. Next base: position 10,925 of record JABFSC010000427.1, read on the forward strand.
TCGGCGTGTGGCACGGCGAGCGCAAACGCCTGCGACAGCTCCCGTCCAGCGCGCACCAGCCGGTCCTTGCCGTTCTCCTGCGCGAGGATGTGCTCCTGCGCCGCGGGCAGCAGGCCGAGGCGCTCCGCCGGCGTACCCGTGACCCACTTCGACCAGTCGAAGCCGTGAAAGAGAGCGCAGCACACCTCGTGCTTTTCCAGCATCACGGCGACGGCTTCGTCCTGATCAAGCGCGGTGCGGCCCGTGCCACCGCTCTCGGTATACGTGGCGAGCGCCGCCTTGAGCTCGTGCGTGAGCCCCAGGTAGTCCACCACCAAGCCGCCGGGCTTGTCCTTGAACACGCGGTTGACGCGCGCAATCGCCTGCATCAGCCCGTGGCCGCGCATCGGCTTGTCGATATACATCGTGTGTAGGCTCGGCGCGTCGAAGCCGGTAAGCCACATGTCGCGCACGAGGACCAGCTTCAACGGATCGGTGGCATCGCGGAAGCGATTGGCCAGCGCCTCGCGCCTCGGCTTGTTGCGGATGTGCGATTGCCAGTCCACCGGGTCGGACGCCGAGCCGGTCATCACTACCTTGATCGCGCCGTGGTCGTCGTCCGCGTGCTGCCACTGGGGACGCAGCCGCACGATTTGCTGGCACAGCTCCACGCAGATGCGCCGGCTCATGCAGACGATCATCGCCTTGCCGTCGAGCGCCTCGAGCCGCTGCTCGAAGTGCTCGACGATGTCCTTGGCGACGAGTTCAAGGCGCCGTTCGGCCCCGACGATGGCCTCGAGTTGCGCCCACTTGCTCTTGAGCTTCTCCTTGCGCTCGACCTCCTCGCCCTCGGTCGCCTCCTCGAACTCCGGGTCGATCTTCGGACGCTCGGCCTCGTCCAGCTCCAGCTTCGCCAGCCGGCTCTCGTAGTAGATCGGCACCGTGGCGCCGTCTTCGACCGCGCGCTGGATGTCGTACACGCTGATGTAGTCGCCGAACACCGCGCGCGTGTTAGCATCCTGCAGCTCGATTGGCGTACCGGTGAAGCCGATGAACGAAGCATGCGGCAGCGCGTCGCGCATGTGCCGCGCGAAGCCGTCAATGAAGTCGTACTGGCTGCGGTGCGCCTCGTCGGCGATCACGACGATGTTGCGCCGGTCGGAGAGCACCGGGTGGCGGTCGCCCTGGGTCTCGGGAAAGAACTTCTGGATCGTCGTGAAGACCACGCCGCCGGCCGCGACGGCGAGCTTCTGGCACAAGTCGGCGCGGCTCTCGGCCTGCACCGGCGGCTGCCGCAGGAGATCCTGACAGCGCGAGAAGGTGCCGAAGAGCTGATCGTCGAGATCGTTGCGGTCGGTGAGTACGACCAGCGTCGGGTTCTCCATCGCCGGCTCGCGGATGATGCGTCCGGCGTAGAACGCCATAGTCAGACTCTTGCCCGACCCCTGGGTGTGCCAGACCACGCCGACGCGGCGGTCGCCCGGCTTGCCCCCGGGCTTCTGTCCCGCCTCGTAGCGCCCGCCTGACTCCGCCACACGGTCCGCCACGCGGTACAGCTCGGCCGCGCGCAACGTCTCGCCGACGGCCACCTGCACCGCGTGGAACTGATGGTAGCCCGCCATCTTCTTCGCGAGCTTGCCGCTCGCAGCGGTCGCAGCGGTCGCAGCGGTCGCAGCGGTCGCACCGCCGCCCGCATCCTCGAAGACCACGAAGTCACGCACGAGAGCGAGGAACCGTCGCGGAGCGAACAGCCCCTCGATCGAGACCTGCAACTCGGGCAGGTGCGGATCGGCGAGTCGCTCGCCCGTGATCGTGCGCCACGGCTTCATCCACTCACGCCCGGCCGTGAGCGTACCGACCCGCGCCTCGACGCCGTCGGAGACCAGCAGCACTTCATTGAACGCGAACAGCGACGGCAGCTCGGCCTTGTAGGTCTGGAGTTGCTGGAACGCCGTCCAGATGGTCGCGTCCTCGTCGGCCGCGTTCTTGAGCTCGACCACCGCCAGCGGCAACCCGTTGACGAACAGCACCACGTCCGGCCGGCGCGTGTGCTTGTTCTCGGTAACCGTGAACTGATTGACCGCGAGCCAGTCGTTGTTCCGCGCATTGTCGAAGTCGAGCACGCGCGCCTGCGCCCCGCGGATCTCGCCGTCTGCTGCGCGGTACTCCACCGTCACGCCCTCCACCAGCAGGCGATGCACGGCGCGGTTGCGTGCCGACAACTCCGCGCCTTCGGGGCGCGTCAGCCGCCGGAAGGCATCCTCCAGCGCCTCGGGCGACAGCGCGGGGTTGAGCCGCGCCAGCGCGTCGCGGAGGCGCGCTTCCAGCACCACCTGGGCGTAGTCCGCGCGCTCGGTCCCGGGCCCGCCCGGCGCGATCTCGAGGCCGTGCTTGACCCGCCAGCCGAGGCTTTCAAGCCAGGCGAGGGCGGCCTGTTCGACGATGGATTCGGTGAACTGGCCCACTGTCACAGATTCCCCAGCCCCATCTCCGCCAGGAACCGAGACGGCTGCTTCTGATATCCCGAATACCTTTCGGCGTAGGTGAGTGTCAGCGTTTCCTCCGCTCGCGTAATCGCCACGAAGCAGTTTCGACGCTCCTCCCGCATGTCGTCGCTGGTGTCGCCCTTTTTCTTGGCGTAGTAACCGGGAAGCTCGTCCTCAACCAATCCAATGAGAAACACATGCCGGAACTCCATGCCCTTCGAGGCGGCGATGGTCAAGCATCGGACAGCTTCCTTCGGCGGCAGTTTCTCCTTTGCGCGAAGATCGAGCTCCTGGAGGAAGTTGTGCAGGCTCAAATCGGCGAGCGTGTAGTGTCCAGCAATTTCGGACTTCAGCGCTTCCCAGATCTCCTTCTCGTCGTCGAACTCGTCAAATGCAGACTCCGTCGCGTTTGCCGGGCGACTTCTGACCTCTGCAAGCCATTCGTGGGCAACCTTGACGAACGCCAAGTAGTCCAGCCGATCCAGCAAAGATGCGATCGCTGCGGCGAGCATCGTCTGGGTAACGGGTTCAACGCCGTCGCGCGCTCTCGCCATGTCAAACCAAGCCCGAAGGAAACCGACTTGATCGACGGCCGCTCTCGCTACAACGTCCTCGACCTCCATGCTGACACCTTCCAACTGAAAGAACGCGCTCGTCATTCGCCTGAGTTGCTCGCGATCTTGGGGCGCGTTGGCGAGCCGAAGGGCAGCGTGAAGCCAGCGATACGGAGCTGATTGAAACTCGTTCTTCCGGATGGCGAGGTAGGCTGAGACCGACTTGCTCTCTAGCGTCGTCACCGCGCCTTCAAGCAGCTTCTTCCGTCTCGCCAGAATGACGCAGTGGGAACGCTCGTCTGCGGCGAGCTTACCCAATCGCTCCGCGAGCCAAAGCCGTTCACCTTCGAAGTCACTAAACCGCTTGACCGTGACACGGGCCTTCCCGTCCCCCATCTTGTGGGCGGTCAGCGGCTTCTTGCCTGCGGCCCGCTCTGAGTTGTGACGAATCAGGTTGTTCGCGAGCTCGATCACTTCTGGCGGGCAACGGTAGTTCTCAGGAAGCTGGATCACCTGCATGCTAAACCGCTTACGAAGATCCTGTACGCGCGCAGGGCTTGCCCCGTTCCACTGGTAGATGAGCTGGTCCTCGTCAGCCACGACGAAGAGGTTTGGTTTCGTTTCGGGAACCAATTGGATCAACAGGCGGTACTGCGCCGAGTTGGTGTCCTGACACTCATCGACGCAGACATAGGAGTAGACACGGCGGATCTGTTTAGCGATCGCGGGCTTCTTCTCTAAAAGGTCAACCGCGATGGCGAGCAGCGATCCGAAGTCCATCAGATTTGCTTCGATAAGGAGGGCTTGATACTTGGCGTAAATCGCAGTCACTTCCCGCGCGTGGGGCTGCACGCCCAGCCACTTTAGGGCCTCGGCGGGCAGGACGCATTCGTCCTGCATTCGGGTGATCGTTGGAAGCAACTGGGCCGCCTGTGGCTCGAAGTCCGCATCCTCTCGCCGGACCGCCTTGATGGCGTCCGTGAGGACCGCCTCCCGATCTGCCTGTTCGGACAGAATACCGAAGTCGGGTTTCAGTCCGACGTGGCTTCCGTGCTGCCGGAGAATCTCCGCTGCGAACGAATGAAACGTCGTCAGCGTCGCGCGGTCGCGTCCCTCGGAGAGCAGCGTGTCAATGCGCTTTCGCATCTCCGACGCCGCCTTGTTCGTGAACGTAACCCCTAGTACACGGAAGCGGGCGTCAGGCGATTCCTCAATCAAACGCGCAACGCGATAGGTCAGGACTCGCGTCTTTCCGGAGCCTGGTCCCGCGACAACGAGAAGAGGTCCGTGCTGCCACCGGACGGCGTCGCGCTGACTCTCGTTTAGGGTGGACAGGTCGATCGTCACGCTAACCTCCTAGCGAGTTTGATCGCGGCCTCGATACCACTCTTGAGCGCCGCCGGTACACCCGGAGAGCCCGCATTGGCCGCCTCGGCAATGATTGCGTAGCTGAGGTGGGGCTTTGAGGTGGACCTGACAGCAGCATTTATCATCTCGGTCGGATATTGAGCAGTGCCCGGCGCAGACCTGACCATTACCTTGTGGTTCTTGTCCACCGCGCTCTCGTAAACAGACTTGTAGCCCCCGTGCCAAAGACAGTGCTCAATATCAGGCTCCGCAATCGAAGTGATTCGATCTGTTATGGGGTCCGCGCCGAGAAGACCCTTCGCCGCCTTCGCATAGTCTTTTCCGGCCTTGTCACCGTCTGCGAGTAGGTGCCATTCGATCCCGAGATCCTTCGCTGTCTTGATGAGCGGCTTCAGTCCACACTGAGCGAATTCGACACAGCACACTCCTGCGAGGTCAAACTCGTGACCAAGTGCTCGTGCTAATTCAGGGAGTATCGTGAACTCTGTCTCACCCTCAACCAGCAGCCAGCAGCGAGCGAAGAGCAGGGCACCACGCTTCGCCCTGACGTGGTAGGTCACCTTCTGCAGCTCGCGTGCGTCGAGAGTCGCGTCGAGCACTCTGAACACCTCGACCTTGCCATTCCTCCTCGCGAGTCGCCGGATCGCTTTGAGCGGTACTGCCGCAAGCAGGTCGCCCGAGTGCGTTGCGATGATCTTCTGGCCCGCCAGCTTGTCGAGAGTTGACCACAGAGCGCGAATCGCCGAAGGGTGAAGGTGAGATTCGGGCTCCTCAAGCGCGAGGATCGGCTCAGAATGCTTTTCGTAGGTATCGGCGAGGCGCGATTGGAGAAATGCCTCGAAGAGAAACAAGACGGCCAGGCTCTGTGTGCCCGCACCGTGTTGCGCGATTGGTAAACGGGCACCCGTGCGAGCTCCTAGTTTTACCTGTGTTCGGGCCAACATATCGAAGATTCGGGCTGGGACAGCCTCGACGCTCACGAGATCCTTGTTGGCGAGCGGCACGAGCTTGCCGGTCTGAGCGATGCGGTCCCTGATGACCTCAAACGGCTTGTGGCTGTCGAGCACGGACTGATTAATTTGCTCGATCTGTGCCTCGATCTCTTGCTGCTTCTCCTCGCTTATCTGCGGATTCTTGGTGAACGGTCCCCAGAGCGCCGACCTGGACTGGAAGTGTTGTGATGCGTCTCGAACAGCGGTCAACAGGAACACCGGCGCGAGTTGCTGTAGGTCGGTGACCAGCTTCGGCTGCCTGGCGGTCGGCAACGGGCTACCCGCTTTGTCGAGAAAGCTCCACTCGACCGCGAAGTCACGCGTTACGTTGTCGTACTGTGCGGTCACGCGGAAACTGAGACGCTGGCGGTCGTCGTCCAGGGTCTGGATTGCGTTTGGGAACGCCTGAACAAGCTCGTCCGGCCACTCGTCCACCTTGCTCTCTTCGAAGGTGAGCGTGAGAACGATAGGCGGTGCATCAGCGGGTTCTGCGTCTTCGGTTGCGAGGTGAAAGTCATACTCGGAGAATGGCGTCGCACGACGGCTCAGCCCGCGATTCATACAGATGTGCAGCGCCTCCAGGACGCTGGTCTTTCCCGAGTTGTTCTCGCCGATCAACACCGTAGTACGATCGAGATCAAGGGTGAGCTTGGCGATGCCCCGAAAGTTCTCTATTTCAAACGTCTTGAGAATCATGTCCGTTGATCCTTCCCATGCCTGGGACCTTTCGTGGCCACATCAGATTGGAAGGCTACCCTCAGCTCGCCGGAGATGAGTTTGGGTAGCAGCGCATCACGCAACATGGCGAGGCTCTCTGACTCTTGCTGAGAGCTCGATAGTCTCCCTAGTAGCCGCTCAGCGGAGAGCCCAAACTGCTCCTGCAATTCTCGTGGCGGCACTACGCATGGCAAATCACCCAGCCTGATGCGGCTCAACTCTGTCTGACCGGTCGAACCTTCCCCGAGCGCCTCGATCTCGTCCTTGCGTCCCGTCAAGCCAACGCCCAAGAACCGAGGGTCAACGCCCGACGCGGCGCGCAGCACGGTCACGTGTGAGTCAACGATCGTTGGCTCGGGCAAGTACCAAAGTTGCGCAACTCGCCCGAGGGTGCCTATTCCCGTGGAGTTCACCAGTACGTCTAGGCGCTGCAGCAGCCGGCCGTCTACGGACTTCTTCTCTGGATTATGACGACGAGACATTGCGAAGTCTAAGCGTTGATCTCGAATGCACTTCTGATTAAGCACACAAATGCCGCCAGTCTCAACGTAGTCTGGCCCAATGCCACGTGAGAGGTAAGCAGTGATATCCCGAAGAGGCTGCACCTTCCACCCCTTCGGAATCTCCCCCAGCTCCGAGTCCTCGAAGGAATCCGGGAAGAGGTCGGCGAGGGGTTTGGGGAGGCCGGGGTCGCGGCC
>JABFSC010000535.1 GCA_013140885.1 Deltaproteobacteria bacterium
GTTCTACGGGTTACTGGGGTTCTCCGGCGTGATTCTGCTTTATGTCGTGCTCACCTTTTGTCGGCAGCAACTACTCTTGCTGGTGAGTTCCAAGGCCGCCTCGCAATTAACGTGTGACTTCTTTACCCACGTGCTCTCCTTGCCGATGCCGTTCTTTCTCAAGAATAAGATCGGCGAAATCACGAGTCGCTTCGAGGAAAATCAAAAGGTCACCGACTTTCTCAGCGACATCGGCCCCCAACTGTTCTTGAGTCTGTTCACGGTGGCATTGTACCTCAGCCTGATGAGCTACTTTAACGTGGCGCTCACCTTGGTCACGCTCGGTTTCGTGGTCCTACATATCGTGATCATGGGTGTGGTCAGTCCGTTCCTGCAACGCGCGTACAAGGATTCGTTCGAGAAAGGGTCGGCCAGCCAGAGCTACTTGATCGAGTGTCTAAGAGGACTCAGCACGATTAAAATGCTCGCGATCGAACGCCGCACCCGGTGGGAGTGGGAGAACTTGTATGTCCGCTACTCCAATGCCTATTTCCGCTCGCTCACCTACAGCGTGTCCGCGAATCTGGCGAGTGGCTTCGTGGCGAATGCGAGTGAGGTCGGAGTATTGTTCTACGGTGGAGGGTTGGTTCTCCGCAATCAAATGACCGTCGGTGAGCTGACGGCGTTCATTTTTCTGATTCAAGGCGTGACCGCGCCCTTGATGAAGTTGGTCATGTTCTGGGCGACTTTTCAGGAAACCTTGAACGCGGCGGATCGGCTCAACGAGGTCTTCAACGAACCACCGGAATTGAGCGCGGAGGAGGCGCGAACCCGGACGGTCGTGCCCCCCCTCCGCGGTGATATCCGCCTGGAGCACGTCAATTTCCGTTACGAGGTCGAGAGCAACGCCATGTTCTTGCAAGATATTAGTCTTGACGTGCGGTGTGGGCAGCGCATCGCCTTCGTCGGACGGAGCGGCTCCGGCAAATCGACGTTATTGAAGCTCTTACTCGGCTTTTATCCGCCACTCTCCGGGAAGATCAGTCTTGACGGCTATAATCTGATGGACGCGTGGTTGCCCTCAGTCCGCGCGCAGATTGGCATCATTCCACAAATGACACAGTTATTCGAAGGCACGATCCAAGAGAACATCGCGCTGGCAAAACCAGGCGCCCCACTCTCCGAGATCATGGAGGCGGCTCAATTGGCGATGGCGCATGAGTTTATTACCGCGCTCCCCCAAGGGTACAGTACGCGCCTCGAGGTGAGCGGCGCCAATCTCAGCGGTGGGCAACGCCAGCGACTGGCAATTGCCCGGGCGCTGGTGCATGACCCGCGGATGCTGATTCTCGATGAAGCCACCTCGGCGCTGGATAATGAAACCGAACGACTTGTGATGAACAATCTCGAAGAGCGTTTCAAGGATCGCACGATCCTCATGACGGCGCATCGTCTTTCCACCGTGCGTCACGCGGACTTAATCGTGGTGCTTGAGCGCGGGCGAATTCTCGAACAGGGGTCGCATGAGCAATTGCTGACACGCAAGGGGCTCTACTACTTCTTGCATGCCCAGCAAACGGAGGAATGAGTACGATGCGTCAGGCCACGGGACGAATGTCCCTTTTCCTTATTGTGATCGGCTGTAGCGTAAGTCTGTTCCTATGGCTCCCCAGGGAGGTCGCGCTTGGGGCGGAAGAACGGTCGGGAGCGCCCGCACCCGCGGAGAAGACCCTGACGCTGGCGGAGTGTGTGCGGTTGGCTTTGGAGACGAACCGTACGGTACAGATCGCGACATTGGATCGTACGGTGCAACGCTTTGTCCTCAAGGTGGCTGAAGATAAGTTCATGCCACACGGCGAAGTGACCTCGACGGTGGCGTATGACTCTCCCGGTCGCGATTATGGTAGTCGGTCGGCCGTCTACGGACGGATTTTCCCCACCGTCTCGCTCCTCATGCCAACCGGCAGCCAGATGAATTTCACCTGGCTCTCGGGGAAGGACAGTCCCACGAGTCAATTGCTGACCGCCTTCTCAGGCCAGGTAACGCCGATTCTCGGGACGGTCCAGCAGCCCTATGGTGGGGCTGTCGATCTCAGCGTGCGCCAACCGCTCCTCAAGGGGGGCGGAATCACGGTGAATAAGGCGTCGGTGAACATTGCCCGCAGCGAGGAAGAGCGGAATAAGGTTGCGCTCAAATCCACGATCATGGACGTGGTGACCTCCGTCATCGTCGCGTATCGCCGTTTGCAACAGACACTGAAAGAGGTCCAGATCAGTCGTCAGGCCCTCGCCAAAGCCCAAGAGCTGCTGAGCATCAATCAAACCTTGGTCAAACTGGGTCGGCTCCCGGCACTGGACATCGTCCAGACCGAACGGAACGTAACCAGTAAGGAGTTGGCGCTAGTGACCGCCGAGCGTGATATGGATGCGGCACGTCTGGCGCTCATCGATGTGCTTGAGATTGATCCGGCCACACGGTTGGTGCCGACTGAGGCGTTAAGCGCCCCCCCAGTCCGTCCTGATCTTACGCAGGTTGAAGAGATCGCGCTGCGGAGCCGACCGGAGTATCTCCAAGCTCGGTTCCAAGTTGAAGTCGCGGAACAGGACGAACTGCTGGCGCGTAACAATCGCTTATGGGATTTCAGTTTGATCGGCGGGTACACGCTTCTTGGGCGGGGCGTGCGGGTCAAGCAGGCGTTCCAGGACATGGGAGGATACGGCAGCAAGGACTGGCGGGTGGGGGTCGAATTGACGATACCACTTCGCGACCTGACGTTGGACCGCGATGTGGTGAGCACGCGCATCGCCGCCCAACAAGCGCGGCTCCGACTCGAGGAAACCCGCCATCGCACCGCGGTCGCCGTGCGTGATGCCGTGCGCGACGTCGAGGTACGCTTACGCCAGAATGATCTCGCGCGGAAGCTGCGCGACCTCTCGGAGAAACAATTCTCGGTCGAACAGGAAAAACTCCACGCTGGCCGTTCTTCCATTTTTCAATTAGTAAGTTACCAAGACGATCTGCTCGACGCGCAATTGCGTGAGGTCGAGGCCGCCGTCGGGTACCTCAATGCGCTGACCGTGCTCGACCAGGTGATTGGGACGACGCTTGAAACGTGGCAAATCGACATGCGTGTCTATTGAGAACACCCCCCCACGGGTTCGCCCTCAGTTCCCCTAAACAAGAGCAAGGGAACACACGACCACGCGATCAACACGAGAAAATAAACACTCTCCGGGATGAGTGTGAGGAGATTGGCCAAGAGCATGCCTCCCACCATGAGGACATGCGCGAGTACGGCCCAGATGACGCTGATCGCCGCTTGTTTCTTATAGCGGGCATCTACCCGCACGACCTGCCTGTAGAAAAACAGCCCCGCCGGGATGAACAGCACGAGAGCAGTCAGGAGTCCCGGATTGTATTCTTGCCGTAGCACCGCGGGGGCAATATGGGCGACTGCGTTCACCACCACGATGCCAGCCATGGCAAGTGCGGGGAACAAGTGTGACGGTGCCCGCCAGATCGCAAGCACGCCAACGAGCCAGACCAACGAGGTGTTGATGACAAAGATGGCTGCCGGAGTGAGTGGGCAAGGACTCCGCGCTTCACAGCCGCCCAGCCGCGCGAAGAGGCCGTTGATATATCCCAAAAAAGCATAGTGGTTGCCAAAGAAATCAATCCAATGTTCTTCGTACTGGTGAAGGATGTAGGCGACGAGCAGGCCCACGGAGAGCACCTTGAAATCGGCATGGAGTGGACGCGTTGCATGCTGGTCCCGCATCGCCAACACCCCGAAGAGCAGAAATGGCGCCGCGTAGGTTCCTATCTTCATCCAGTGTTCCACGAGAAATTCATATTGGCCGAATGGGAGCCACAACACCCCGAAGAGCGTTACAAGCGGAACCCACGTGTATTGTTGCTGTGACATGATGTCCCTTCCCGCGAGGAGGTAGCACTGTCGATAGGAAATTTCCTTGAGCAGGAGATCAGTTTACGGAGCAACGTCGTCATCGACTGCGGCGGCTGGTGTATCAAGACCAGAGTGCCGCTCCTGAATCTGAGAGAGGAGGAGATGGCTCAGATTCGTCATTTTCTCGTCAAGGGGCCTGCGCAGGCGGAAAAATTTCACGTGAAAATAATTCTTACTCGATGTGTCATTGTCGATGTAGTCTTCACTCTCTTTGCGCATGAAAAAGGCCGCATCGATATACTTTTTCAATTGTTCAATATCCTTTTGGATTTCAATCAGGGCATCCTGAGCCTCGTCCCCAAAATAGAGCAGCGTTTGCGCCCGGTATCGCGTTTTCGACCCTTCCCATTTGAACAAATGTTCGCGGTATTTTTCCCACGCGAGGCGATCGGGCTCGAATGGCAATCGCTCCTTATAATGTGGCAGGGCCCCGTCGGAGGTCTCTTGGCCGCGCAGCACAACTCCGAACATCGCCTCGGTGATGAAAAAAGCCAACACATCCATGAGCTGACTCAGCTCATCGGCTATTTGATACGCTTTCATCCGTTGCTGTTGTCGATGCTCGACTTGCGCTTGAATACGCGCGCCAGTCATTTGTATATATTGGGCGATAAATGGGGTCGCGGCCCCAAGTAGCGCTAACACGGGAATTGCCATAGTTCCTCCTCCTTCTGCCGTGTCACCATTTCGACGAATAAAACAACTGGTGCTCTTGATGGTGCTGTACCTTTAAGCCGGGAAAGCCAGTTTTAGGCGCACAGCACCTGCCATTTGTAGGCTTAATTTATGTTTCCCGGCTTAGGGGTACAGCACCCTCTTGATGGCTGGCGAGTATACACATTTTTCGCGTGTTCGCGGAAGAGAGGGCACGGAGTGACTGTCAGCCCGGATTGGTGGGTATTTCGGTGTTGCGTCTACTTGGAATTGAACTTTTGCAAAATCAGGTAAGTCGCAAATGCGCTATGATCCTTTCCGGTTGCCAGTCATCCAAAGTCGCCTGTTCAATCGCCCACGTGATGGTCTTGCCCAGGGTCTCGCGCATCACCGCCCGACAGGCTTCGCCGATGGTCGTCAGCCGTTGGTCAGGTATAGCCGAAGTACGTGTAAAAATAGGACATGGGGGAGCAAACAGTTTTCTATTCCGTGAGGATTCTACGTACTGACGTGCGACCAATGTGTAGTTTGCGGGCAATCGCTGACTTACTCACACCGCGTGCGTACAGCCGTTTGATCTGTTTGCTCTTGCGCCGCGCAGTCGGTGGCCGACCATGCGGACGACCTTCGCGGCGTGCTTGCGCAATGCCCGCTTTCACACGCTCGCGCAGGATATCCCGTTCAAACTCCGCGAACACCGCCAACAGTCCCGCCAGTGCCCGACCGGTGGAGGTGGTGAGATCCAAGGCTT
>JABFSC010000448.1 GCA_013140885.1 Deltaproteobacteria bacterium
ATTCTTCACAGCAGCCCGCGCAGCAACCCACCATCCACCTGCACCGCCACCCCATTCACATAACTTCCCGCTTCCGAGCCGATGAAGACAATGACATTCGCCATTTCCTTGGGATCGCCAACACGTCCGAGTGGCACGTCCGCCCCACTATCTTCGAGGGTTTGCTCAATCGTCTTGCCAGTCCGCTGCGCACGGGCGGCAAGGCCACTTCTCAGGCGATCCGTCAAAATCCGACCCGGCAGGATCGTATTCACGGTGATGTTGTCCTTGCCCACTTCACGCGACAGGGTTTTCGCCATCCCCACCACCGCTGGGCGTACGCCGTTGGAAAGAATCAACCCATCAATCGGCTCTTTCACCGACATCGACATCACGCTCAGCAAGCGTCCCCATTTTTGTTTCTGCATGAAGGGAATCGCTTTGCGAAACAAGCGCACGGTGCTGAGGAAATTCAGCGAGAACGCATTCTCCCAATCAGCATCGGACATATTGCTAAAGCCACCGAGCGGCGGGCCGCCAGTGTTGGCGACCACAACGTGAATCGTGCCAAATTTCTTGATGGTCTCATCAAGAAACTGGTCCGTCGCCGCCAGTTTCGACAAATCGCCCGGCACGGCCAATATCTCCGCCCCGGTCTCCTTGCGGATTTCCTCAGCGGTCGCTTGCAGCTGCGCCGGATCACGCGCGCTAATAACCACTTTCGCGCCTTCGCGGGCAAATTCCAGGGCGGTCGCCCGACCAATCCCTTTGCTCGCGCCACCAACCATCACCACTTTGCCTTTCAGTCCCAGGTCCATGTCATTTCCCCCTGCTCACAGCTTACGCCGTAAGGTAGCCCTTCTTCTGATAGAACGCGCGCACGGCGGCTTCAAACCCCGCGGGATTATCGCCCATCACCGAATGCCCCGCTTTCGGCACCAGCGAGAAATCGGCCCCAGGAATGAGCTGCTGAAATTCCTTCACCCCATCAAGCGAGAGCACATCGCTCTCGCCACCTTTGACCAGCAGCGTTGGACATTTGATCTTTTGCACCTCCGCCGCTAACTCGTCGTGCATCTGCTTCATGTCCACCGACCGGTGACCTTCACTGAAATAGGTATCGTACTTCCATGACCACTTGCCGCTCGGCAACTGTTTCAGGTTATACACACACGTATATTTACGAATCACTTCCAACGGACGGCGAGGATTGAACTTGTGGATGATCGCCGCGGCTTCATCCAGATCGTTGAATTCGCGATAGTTGCTCATAAAGTCACGAATATGTTTGACCCCTTCTTTCTCGACACGAGGGCCAACATCGACCACAACCAGCGCTTCCACTTTATGGGAATGGTTCGAGGTAAATGACAGTGAGTTCGCGCCCCCCATCGACATGCCAGTGAGAAAGAAGCGTTTCAGCCCAAGCGCATCGGTAAACGCATCCGCGTCTTTCACCATCGTCTTGCGCGAATAATCCTTGTCCGTGGCCCAGTCGGTATCCCCGTGGCCGCGTTGGTCAAACGCCATGACATGAAAATACGGCGACATGGCGGCGGAGAACAAATCCCAGGTATGGCAGGTCTGCCCCACCCCATGAAGCAACACTAAAGGCGGCTTCTCGGGATTGCCCCAGTCGAGATAGTGAAACTTGAGTCCGTTGGCGTGAACGAAACGATCCGTGAACTGTGTCATACGAGTCCCCTCCTCTAGCAGTGCAATAGCATTGCGAGCTATCCCGGACAGCGGGAGAATGCAAGAGGCACGGCAGCGGATGGGGAGAAGGCAAAAGGCAAAAGTCCCCGCCCTCCCCCACCTCATTCTATTTTCCACTTTTGACTTTTGACTCTTGCACTTTGCCTTTTGACTTTTCCTATTTCAACAATCCGGCTACTACTGCCGGTGTCAATTCCGCGAGACTCGCGAGCACAAGACTCGCTTGGCGAAAATCGTTGCGCAGCGTGTACGCATTCGGCACGGCGACACAACGAATACCCGCGTTCACGGCGGCCATCACCCCTTTGTAGGTATCCTCGATCACCACGCAACGCTCTGGCGGCAGCTCCAGTTTCCGCGCCGCCGTGAGAAACGCATCGGGTTGCGGTTTCGCCCTGCGATAATCTTGCCGCGCCACGGTCACGGGAAAGAAGCGGTCGATCCCCATCCGCCGCAGCACGAAGTCCAGATGCTCGCGATTGGTGTTGGTGGCAACCGTCAACGCGAACCGCGTGGCGAGTTGCGCTAGCGTCTCTTCGACGTAGGGCATCAATCGCACTTCGGTTTCCAAAAGGTGAAGATAAATCGGCGATCGCAATTGGCGCAGTTCATCAGGAGCAATCGGAAGATTGTGTTTGGCGACGATATATTCCGGTCCAGTACCTTGGGCGATCCAATGCTCCTCGTACTCCTCGCGCGACACCGTCACGCCATACGGTTTCAGCACTTCACTATAGGCACGATAATACAGCCCCTCCGAATCAATCAGCACACCATCCAGATCAAAGATCACCCCTCGCGAAAATTGCCCAGCCATAATGTTGCGCTCCCTCTCTGGGATTCAGTTTGCCAGACTTTTCCTTTACAGTCAGGAGCCATGAAGCCTGACACGGATGTTCCCCTTGCTGAAATAGCAATCGATCCCTCGGACGCATGGATCGAAATTTTCCACTCACTCAGACTGCCCGCGTATCGAGTCCGCGTTGAAGCCAAGGACAAGATGGTCTGCATCCAAGTGCCACCAGAAGACTTCCCCCGTCTGCTCGACCCCGCCATCCGTTCAGTCTTAGTCAAACATGGAAAGTCGCTGGGGTATCGGTTTGTGACACTCGATATGAGCTAGCGCATGGCCCGCTCCCTGCGGTCGCTTTATGGCGTATGGCATATAGCCTATGGCTTATGGCCGGAGCCATGAGCCATAGAGCGAGCGAAGCGAACAGGCTATATGCCATACGCCCGCACCACACGCCTGCCCTTGACCCCTTCTCTTGCGAGCCGCTAAGAGAGATGGGGCGCGGAGAGCGCATGTCGGGGTGTAGCGCAGCCTGGTAGCGTACTCGCTTGGGGTGCGAGTGGTCGGCCGTTCAAATCGGCTCACCCCGACCAGTTCTTCAGACCCCACGGAAAGGCGACCGCATGAAAACGGTCGCCTTTCTTATTACCGAACTTTCTGCTCAAATGCCGCCATGATTATCCTCATCTCGAATGATGACGGGATCCATTCCGAAGGACTCCGCGCGTTGGAAGAAACCCTCGCCACCATCGGTGAGATTTACACCGTTGCCCCGGATCGCGAACAAAGCGCGGTCAGTCATGCGCTGACCCTCCACCATCCGTTGCGCATCGAAGAGATTGCCCCGCGCCGGTTCGCCGTCAGCGGCACACCCACCGATTGCATCAACCTGGCCGTCAAGGGATTCCTCCCAGTTCGTCCTCAGCTTGTGGTCTCAGGCATCAACAAAGGCGCGAATCTCGGCGACGACGTGACCTATTCCGGCACGGTCTCCGCCGCCATTGAAGGGTCGCTCCTGGGCATTCCCTCGATCGCGATTTCGCTCGTGGCCAGCCATGCGCCCTATCAATTTGGTCCAGCGGCGGAGTTCGCTGCCGTGCTGGCGTCCGAAGTAATCTCCCAGGGCATGCCCTCCGACACCTTGCTCAACGTCAATGTCCCGCATTTGCCCAAGGAGCAATTACGCGGCTACCAAATGACCCGCCAAGGCAAACGTCATTACGCGGAAAAACTCGAAGAGCGCGTCGATCCCCGTGGACGGAAGTATTATTGGATTGGCGGTGATGATCTCGGATTCGACCCCGTCGAAGGCACGGATTGTGTCGCCGTGCATGACGGCTACATTTCCGTGACACCGCTTCACGTTGACCTCACTAATTACCGTGCCCTGCACGAATTACGCGACCTGCAATTGCCATGGCGGTAGATTACACTACCCTTCGTCACCAGATGGTCGAAGAACAGATCGCCAGTCGCGGGATCAACGATCCCCTCGTCCTGACGGCCATGAAGCGCGTCCCTCGACACTTGTTCGTGGATGAGTCCCTGCAAGACCGTGCGTATGAAGACCACCCACTGCCAATTGGCGAAGGCCAAACCATCTCGCAGCCCTACATGATCGCGCTAATGGCCGAGGCCCTGAAACTGGCCGAAGGCGAACGGGTCCTGGAGGTTGGCACAGGGTCGGGCTATTTGACCGCGATCCTGGCTGAGCACGACGTGCAAGTCTGCACGGTTGAACTCTCGACCCATCTTGCCGTCCGTGCCCGGACAACGTTGTACGCACTGGGCTACCAGAACGTCAATGTGCATGTCGGCGATGGCACGCTCGGCCAGCCGAGCGAAGCGCCGTTTGATGCCATTGTCATTGGCGCGGCGGCGTCGAGCCTCCCACGGCCACTCCTCTCCCAACTCCGCGTGGGCGGACGCCTCGTCCTTCCCATCGGCGAGGAAGATCTGCAAACGCTCGTGCGAATCTGGAAAGAACCTACGGGTCTGCGGGAAGAGTATTTTAGCGAGTGCCGGTTCGTGAAACTGCGTGGTGAGTATGGCTTTGAAACGTAGTCGCTGCTTCGCCGCACCTCGCAACAGCACCCTCGCGCCCAGACTCCTCATTGCAAATGATCTATCTCGACTATAACGCTACGACGCCGTTACGCCCGGAGGTCCTGGAGGCGATGTTACCGTATTTCCAGCGGCACTTCGGCAACCCGTCGAGCGTGCATGGGGCGGGACGACAGGCCAAGCAGGGAGTGGAAGAGGCACGCGAACGGATCGCCGAGTTTCTCCACTGTCGCCCGGCGGAAATCTTGTTCACGAGCGGTGGCACCGAGAGCAACAACCTGGCGCTCACCGGCATGCGCCACGCCCTGCGTCACAAAGGTCAGCACATTATCACCACCGCCATTGAGCATTCTTCCATTCTCGAACCACTCGACGCGCTCGCCACGGAAGGGGCAACGATCACCAAGTTGCCCGTCAACAGCGAGGGTCGGGTCAATGCCGATGATCTCGTGGCGGCCCTGCGGCCAGACACCGTGCTCGTCAGTATCAGCCTCGCCAATCACGAAATCGGCACCATTCAGCCCATCGCTGAGCTGAGCCGTCTCACGAGAGCACGCGGCGTATGTTTCCATGTCGATGCCGTTCAAGCCGCGGGCAAACTGCCGCTTGATGTCACGAGTCTTGGCGTTGACCTGCTTTCGCTCTCGGCGCATAAAATTTCCGGCCCAAAAGGAGTCGGCGCGCTGTATGTTCGCAAAGGCACGACGTTAAGTCCGCTGCTGCGTGGTGGCCCGCAAGAGCGCGAGAAACGAGCAGGGACGGAGAATGTCGCGGCGATTGTCGGTTTCGGCATTGCTGCTACATTGGCGGCGCGAGAATTGGAAAGGTCCATCGCCCACTGCTGTCAGTTGATACAGCAACTCTGGAATGGCATCGTCCAGCGTATCCCCGGAACCTTTCTCAACAGTCCGCTTCACCAGCGGCTCCCCAATACGTTGAATGTCGGGTTCAGTAACGCGGCCGGGGAAGGGCTGATGATGGGGCTCGACCTCGCGGGCATCGCGGTCTCCACGGGTTCAGCCTGTGCCGCCGGGTCGTTGGAACCGTCGCATGTGCTCCTCGCACTGGGACGCACGGCGGAAGAAGCTAAGAGCGCGCTCCGCTTTAGCGTTGGCAAGGAAACCACCACGCAGGAAATTGATCGCGTCCTGGAAGTGTTGCCGCACGTGGTGGAACGAGTACGGAAAGCCGTTGAGAGTTGAGAGTTGAGAATTGAGAGTTGAGAGTTGAGAGTTGAGAATAAAATGAGCACTTCCGTGATGTTGAACCCGAAACCCGAAACCCGAAACCCGAAACCCCGCGTCCTCGCGGCCTTGAGTGGTGGCGTCGATAGCGCCGTGGCCGCGGCGCTGCTGGTCGAAGCGGGATACGAGGTGATCGCCATTTCGATGCTGCTCGCCGGCAACGCCGATGGGCACGATGGCGGCTGTTGTTCCATTGATGACTTTCAAGACGCCCGGCGAGTCGCCGAACAACTCAACATTCCGTACTACGTCCTGAACCTGAAAGACACCTTTCGTAGCAAGGTGATTGACGTGTTCACCAGCGAGTACCTGCGTGGCCGCACGCCCAACCCGTGCTTGCTCTGTAATCGCGACCTCAAGTTCGACCTGCTCTGGCAACGGGCGCGTGAACTCGATGCCCACTACGTCGCCACGGGTCACTACGCGCAGGTCGCCTACGATCAAGAACGCGAACAGTATCAACTGCTACGCGCGGTCGATCAGCGCAAGGACCAGTCCTATTTCCTCTTCACCTTGAGTCAGGCGCAGCTTGGTCGCACGCTCTTTCCCGTGGGCCATTTGACCAAGGATGAGGTCCGCGAAAAGGCCCGGACGCTGGGGCTCCGCGTCGCCGAGAAGCCCGAAAGCCAGGACATCTGCTTTGTCCCGGATGGCAACTACGCACGCTTCATTGAGCAGCGCGTAACCGCCGCCCAACGCGCACGCATGACCGCTGGCGACATCGTCGATCAAGATGGCCAGGTAGTCGGCTCGCACGAAGGCATCCATCAGTTCACCGTCGGACAACGTCGCGGGCTTGGCCTGGGTGGGCTGCCTGAGCCACAGTACGTGACCGCCATCGACGCCGACCGTGGCCAGGTGACGGTGGGCACCAAGGTGCAACTGATGACCCGTGGATTAACCGCGAGTGGCGTCAGTTGGGTTGAAGGCGTGCCCACACAAGACGTGATGGCCACCGTCAAGATTCGCTATCGCCATCCCGCCATTCCTTCCCGTATCGTCGCGCAAGCGGATGGACGAGCGGAGGTCTGGTTTCAAGAATCCTACCCCGCCGTGACGCCGGGACAGGCTGCGGTCTTCTATGCTGGCGACCGCGTGCTGGGCGGCGGGTGGATTGAAAAGGCCCTAAAGGCATAACCGAGAGCACAAGAGCAACATGAGCACCCACACCGCACTTCCGTTACGCATCGCCATGACCACGCTCGGCTGCAAGGTCAATCAGTACGATACCGCCACGATCGAGGACCGGCTGAAAGCGGAAGGTCACGAATGCGTGCCGTTCGCGGAGATGGCGGATGTGTATATCGTCAACAGTTGCACGGTCACCAACCAAGCCGACGCCGAAAGCCGCCAGCTCGCGCGCCGCGCCAAACGGCAAAACCCCAGCGCGCGCGTCATTATGACCGGCTGTTATGCCCAGGTGAATCCCAAAGCCGTGGCCAAGGTGCCGGAGATTGATTACGTCATCGGCTTGAATCGACTTGATGACATCGTGCGCGCGGTGAAGAACGAAGTCGCGGTCGAACGCATTTCCGTCAGCAACCTGCGCAAGGAAGGCGAGACCCCGCGTGTGGACACGTTAGGCGCGCTCACCTTCAGCGGTCAGACCCGCGCGTTTCTCAAGATTCAGGAAGGCTGCGACCTGTTTTGCACCTTCTGTATCGTCCCCATGTCACGCGGAAAAAGTCGCAGTGTGCCCCCGCGCGTGGTGCTCGAACAACTGGACCGACTGGCTGAGCAAGGATTTCAGGAGATCGTCCTGACGGGCATCCATCTCGGTGGCTATGGCGAGGACCTGGACCCAGCGGTTTCGCTGACATGGCTGCTCGAAGCGATTGAAGAACGCCGACCGGTGCCACGGATTCGGGTGAGTTCGCTGGACCCGCATGAAATCAGTGACGAATTGATTCATCTGTTGGCGCAAGCCGAAACGCTCTGTCCGCATTTGCATATTCCGTTGCAAGCAGGAGAAGACACCACGCTGACCCGTATGCGGCGACGTTACGACACCGCGCTGGCGCGTGATGTGTTACTCAAGCTGCGTGAGGCACTGCCACACGCGGCGCTGGGCACCGATCTGATTGTCGGCTTTCCCGGTGAAAGCGACGAGGCGTTCGCGCGCACGTTCACGTTTCTCGAAGAGAGTCCGCTGACGTATTTTCACGTCTTCCCCTACTCCGTGCGCAGTGGCACCACGGCGGCGAAATTCGCCGACAAGGTTCCGCAGCCTGTTATCGACGCGCGCTCGCGTGCGATACGAAAACTCGGCGAGCAAAAGAAAGCGGCATTCGCGCGGACCTTTGTGGGGCAACCGCTCCCAGTCCTCTTCGAGCACACGCGCGACAAAAATAGCGGCCTGCTGAAAGGCTACGGCCGCAACTACGTGCGCGTCATGGCGACGGGAGACGACACCTATATGAATCGCGAGGTCGCGGTGACCGTCACGCGCACGAGTGGGGAAACGGCGTGGGGAGAAATAGAAAGAGTGAAGAGTGAAGAGTGAAAAATGTAAAATTAGGAAAATTAGCAATGGCGATGTGCTCTCTCTTTTTTACACTTTCTTCTTCTCCGTTTTTCACTTCTCATTCTCCACTCTCCACTCTCCACTCTCAACTTTATGAACTCCATGCTCGATCTCACCGAACTCGAATCCACTCTTCCCCACGAATTCCAGCGCAAGGAGTTACTGCGTCTCGCGCTCACGCATCGGTCCGCGCCGTTACGTGAGGGACAAGAGCATAATGAACGACTGGAATTTCTCGGCGACTCCGTGCTCGGGCTCGCCATGAGCGACTTACTCATGCGTCGGTTTCCCGAAGCGAGTGAAGGCGATCTCTCGAAAATCCGTGCGTCGTTGGTGAATGCCCGCACCCTGGCGGTCAAGGCCGCGATCCTTTCTCTGGGTCAGTGGTTACGACTTGGGGGCGGAGAAGAGCGCAGCGGCGGACGTGAGAAACCGTCCATCCTCGCTTCCGCCTACGAAGCGGTCCTTGGCGCCGTCTACCTTGACGGGGGATTTGCTCCAGCTCATCGTCTTGTCGCCCTCCACTTCGTGAACGATTTCGAGGAAAAGTCGCGCGGCATTCTCTTCGACAGTAAGACGCGACTCCAAGAAGTCACCCAGCGGGTTTTCCGAGAGACCCCAGTCTATACCGTCATCGAATCGCGTGGCCCGGAGCATGAGAAAATTTTTATTAGCCAGATCTCCATTGCTGGCAAATTGTATGGCCGCGGTGAAGGCTTGAATAAGAAGAGCGCCGATCAAGCGGCGGCGTTCATCACCCTGGAGATGCTCGCGGACCAAGAGGGTGCGTCGTCAGCGGAGGAACCCAAGCCGGCAACTGAACCTTGACCCTCATTCCCCTCGGCGCTAGAGTCGCGCCCACACAAGCGAAAGAGGAGGAACAATCCATGAACCGAGTCCTGTCGGCGGATTCACACGTTGTTGAACCGGCGGATGTGTGGACGGCGCGCATTGACACCCGGTATCGCGATCGCGCCCCACATATTGTGAAAGAGGCCAATGGCATCACCGGCGACTTCTTTGTCTGCGAGGGCTTACAACCCTTTTCGGTCTCCGGTTTTGCTGTCGCTGGCGTTGACCCCAAAGAGTATTCCACGGAAATGGTGAAAGGGTATCCCGGCGTGCGCCCCGGCTCGTGGGATCCAGTGCAACGGATCAAAGATCAGGAAATCGACGGCGTCCAAGGCGAAGTGCTCTATACCAGCCTGGGCATGTTTCTCTATGGCATTGAGGATGGCGACCTGCGCGCGGCGAGTTTCCGGGCCTATAACGATTGGCTCGCGGAATTCTGCAACCACGCGCCTCGTCGATTCGCTGGGATCGCGTTGATTCCGATGGATGACGTCCAGGCCGCCGTGAGAGAAGTCGAGCGCTGCGCCAAAAAGGGCCTCAAAGGCGGCCTGATCTGGGGCATCCCGCCGGAAGATCGCACCTATGACAACCCCGTGTGGGACCCATTGTGGGCCGCGGCACAGACACAGGCCATGTCGCTCTCACTTCATATTCTCACCGGACGCAAAGGCAGTGGCATCGGCGCGAGCGTGATGAAGAGCTATCCCTCGTTGCCTCATGCCATCGAACGCTCACTCAGCGACCTCATCTTTGGTGGCGTCTTGGAACGGTTTCCTCGTTTGCAAATCGTGTCCGCGGAAAACGATATTGGCTGGATTGGCCACTATCTCCAGCGCATGGACCATGCGTATGAGAAGTATCAGTATCTGGAAAAGAAGTCCGTCATTCCACAGCCACCCAGCTTCTACTTCAAGCGGCAGGTGCATGCGACATTTCAGGATGATCGCATTGGCGTGTTGACCCGTGAGTACGTCGGCGTCAACAATCTCATGTGGGCATCGGACTTTCCACATTCGGATTCCACTTGGCCACGCTCACAGGAAGTCATCGCTCGTGACTTCGCCGGGGTGCCAGAACCCGAAGTGCAAAAGATCGTCGCCGACAATTGCGCGGCGCTGTACGGGATTGGGTGATTCGTCAGTTCAGTGAGGGTGGGATATTGATCCCACCCTCGCCTTTTGCATCTCATGCTCTACCCTCTTCTCCGCCCGCTCTTCTTCGCTGTTGACTCCGAACGCGCCCACCATTTCGCGATTGACGCACTCAAAGTCGTACAAGCGACAACGCCCCCGCTGTCGCCACTAAGCGATATTCGTCTCAGCCAGCAGCTCTGGGGAATACACTTCCCTAATCCGGTGGGCCTTGCTGCTGGATACGACAAAAATGCCGCCGTGCCACTCGCGTGGTCCGCGCTCGGCTTCGGCTTCGCCGAGCTGGGAACAATCACGGCGAAAGCGCAGCCCGGCAATCCCAAGCCGCGCATTTTTCGCCTCCCGCGCGATGCCGCGCTCATCAACCGCATGGGCTTCAACAACGACGGAGCCTCCGCGGTCGCTCAGCGTCTCACGCGCGTCCTGCCTCCGCATCGTTCCCATCCGATTCCATTGGGGTTCAATATCGGCAAATCCAAAGTCACTCCGCTGGAAGCAGCCGCCGACGACTATGTGGAAAGTCTGGAACGATTGTTCCCGTTCGCCGACTATCTGGTCGTCAACGTCAGTTCCCCCAACACGCCTGAATTACGCAAACTCCAAGAGCCCGACCGGCTTGGTCGTCTGCTGGAAACACTCCGAGTGAGAAGCGAACAGCTCGCGACCCACGCGCATCAGCCCGCGAAACCGCTGCTCGTCAAAATCGCCCCGGACCTCACCAATGAGGAACTGGTCGAACTCGCGCGCGTGGTGCTCGCGGTTGGCGTGTCTGGTCTCATCGCGACCAACACGACCTTGGCGCGCGCGGGACTGCGGTCCTCAATCAGTGAAGACGGCGGCTTGAGCGGCAAGCCCCTCGCCACCCGCGCGACGGAAGTCTTACGGGTGCTCTACCGAGCCGTCGAAGGTAAACTGCCACTTATTGGCGTCGGAGGGATTTTTTCCGCCGAGGATGCCTACGCCCGCATTCGTGCTGGGGCCTCGCTCGTGCAACTGTACACGGGACTGATCTACGAAGGCCCGCTACTCGCACGCCGGATCGTGCGCGAGCTCCCTCGTTTGCTGATGAGGGACGGCTTGCCACATCTGCGTGATGCCGTTGGCAAGGATGTGTAACCATACAAAAATCAAAAATATGAAGAAAGGGAGCGCCTCTTTATTTTCGCCTTTTGCCTTTTAATTTTTGACTTTTGACTTTTCTCCTCCCCTCCTTCGCGTTCTCACTCCGTCTCTGCACGAATGCGAAGCCCCACAGGCAGTGACTCATCCAGAATCCGCGCCTGTTCCCGTGCTTCCAATGGTACGACTTCGAGCACCTGCTTCGCCCAGCGCTGACCTGAAGAAAGTGGCGAGAGCCGATCAGCGAGCCGCTGGCGTAGAGCGGCCTCCAGGTCACGAGTCCGATCACCCGTGCAGCGCGCGATTTGCATGAGCGCGAATCCGATCATGTCCGGTCGGCGCCACTCCTCCGCACGCAGGAGTTTTTCCACCCACCGTGCCGCGACCTCGTGCCGCACGGTGCAATTGGCCGGGCCGTACATCAGACTCCGCGCTCCCAAACGAGCGAACGCCCAGACCTCTTGGTCCGACGCCTTTCCTTTCTCGACTTCCCGCAGCAGTTCTTCCCCAAGCTCAGCCTTGACCTCCGCCCCTAACCGCTCGCAACTGCCCATGATCTGCCACATCTCACGGATCTCTTGCGGCCCCACTTTCGAGCGTCCAGCCTTGATCTTGTTTTTCAGTTTCGGCAACAGCCACGGCGCGATGTCGTTGTACATAACGGTCTGCTGCTGACGGCTGAGCCCACCCGCCACGCGCTTCCACAAGTTCCACCACTCCGCGCGACACTGCACCGCGTTCCCATGCACCGGCCCATGCGGATAGATTTTCCACAACTGCTGCAATCGCCATTCATCCGTCGAATGACCAAATCCTGGACGCAAGCAAAACCCAATCAGATTGAGCCAGCGCGCTTCATGTTCCGCGCTTCTCTCGCGGCTCTTTTCCCCTTCCCATAACACGTCCCACAACCGACGAATCGCGCTCAGTGGCCAATTCTCCTTGTTCGTGCCCAGCCCTTGTTCAAGCTGACGAGTCAGCGTCCGTGGGGCAATCGTCTCGCCCCCTCCTCCTGAAGAAGAAGGAAACGCACCGCGCACCAGTTGGATCGCTTCCGCGAGCAGGGTTTCGTCTATGACATGTTCCTCACTGACAGCTCCGCCTAAAGGCAAGGGAGCGGTGAGGCCCTCACCCCGCAGTTGGAATTGCAACCGCCAGCGGTGATTCGTTTGCTTGGCCTCGCACCACAGTTCCAGCGTCCCGACTTCGGTGAACTTCGCCGACACTCGCACGGGGATAGTCGTCACCCCCGTCTTCTTGCCAAAGCGCAACACCGTGCGGATCGCTGGCAACTGCGTCACCTCCTCGGTCGGCAACGAGAGCAGCGTGCCAGGTGCATCGGCAATGCGTAAACTCGAAGCGTACAGCGGGAAACTCACTGGCTGATTGGCCAGCACCTCGAACTCCGGCGCTTGCAAATGGACTTCTTCGCCTTCTTCCATGCCGTGCCGCACCAAGCACAGCGCGTTCACTGTGCCATCCACCGTTGGCTGGTCTTTTTCTGACGCGCCGATGCCAAGGTAATAGGCGCGCGCGCTGCCACCACCAATGCGCACGCCTTGCCCACGACGCACCAGCCCGTAGTACGCGGCACCATACGCCACCGCGAGGTCAAGATTCGTCGCGCTCAACGCGGTTGGTCGCCAGGGCTCATCGCCAACCTCGGAAAACCAGCCCGATACAATGTCCACGATCCGCTCACGAATCGCCAATGGCGTTAGCGCGCCGCCATTGAAGAGCACCGCATCCGGTCGCCGGAGCGCCCCGGTCAAGCCCACATGTCGTCGCAAGAATAAGGACAGATGACGAGGGATCTCTGGTTCCGTCGCATAGGGCAAGCCGAACTCTTGCAATCCCACGCGTGCGCTCCGACGCGGACCGACATCGGCGGCGACCACGGGAAAGAACCCATCGACAATCACCTGCTCCAGTTCCTCGCGTGTGACCGTGTCGCTTAGTGTGCCACCGACCACCGTACTGCCGCGCCCCGCGAGCGTGATGGTCACGCTGTGTCGGTTCGGATCGGCGAATAAATCTTCCTTGGCCATGCGACACTGCTGCGTCAGCGCTTGCCAGCGTTGCGCATCGAGTCGCCCGCCCTTGGTCATTCGCGCCTCGACTTGGCGGGCGAGCGCGATGTCCATGTTGTCACCACCGAGCAGCAGATGGTCGCCCACCGCGACCCGTTCGAGTTGCAGTTGTGACTTTCCTTGCGTGACGGCCACCAGACTGAAGTCGGTCGTGCCGCCACCAATGTCACATACGAGAATCACATCCCCAGCTTTCACGTGCGCCTGCCAGGAATCGGTATGCGCGACCAACCAGGCGTACAGCGCGGCTTGCGGCTCTTCGAGCAATGTCACCCGTGTGAGCCCAGCCTGTTCCGCGGCTTGGACGGTCAGTTCGCGCGCGACTTCATCAAACGACGCGGGCACGGTCAGAATCACGTGTTGGGTTTCCAGCGGATGTTGTCGGCCCATCCGTTGATTCCAAGCATCCCGGATATGCAGGAGGTACCGCGCGGATGCCTCAATGGGCGAAAGTTTCTGTACATCCGGCGGGGCGCCCCACGGCAAAATGGCGGCGGTGCGGTCCACTTCGGGATGACATAACCAGGACTTGGCCGACACAATCATCCGGCCTGGCACCCGCGCGCCCTGCACCTGGGCGAAGCGCCCGACAATATAATCCCGCTCTCGATCCCACGGGAGGGCAATACTGCCCGCGGACAAATCGTGAGGACCGGGCACATAGAGAAACGAGGGCAGCGTTGGCAGCGGCGCCACCGTCGCTTCTTTCACTAATTGAGGGATGGGAAAATGTTGAACGGTGAGCGACTTTTCCGTATCGACATACGCCAGCGCGCAGTTGGTCGTGCCTAAGTCGATCCCCACTACATAACGAGAGAGAGCGCTTGGTTGAGCAGCCGTGGTTTCCATGTGCTGCTCGTTATACCAATAGAGAGGCGAGACAGAAAGAAACCTGGAGGCGAACGTAGGCGAGCCGGAAGCGTTCAGCGTTCAGCTATCAGCTTTCAGCGAAACAATGTGATCCGCACCCTGGAGCCTCTTGCGTGCAAGAGGTTGAACTCAATCTTCTGTGTTTTCTTGTCTGGCTGACTGCTGAGCGCTGATAGCTGAACGCTGACGACAAGCAATGTGAGGGGGATCAAGTAACCTTTCCTTTGTGTTCCCAGGGAGACACTACTCCTCCCCAGCGGTCCGCACATTAAATTCGAGTTTCCAACGATGCGTCTCATCGCGCGAAACCGCCCACAGCTCCAACGTGCCCACCTCGGTCAGATGAATGCGTAAGCGGGCGGGAATCATCACGCCCTCTTGGCCGATCCACGACAAGGTCGTTTCCAGTGGCGAGAGTTCTTCGATGTCATCGCCAGGCTCTTCAATGAATGTCCCAAGCTGATCTTGCCGTCGTGTCGTCGAACCCAGGAAGCGAAACTGCGCCGGTTCTCCTACAACCAAACCGAACTCTTGGCCTGGAATGTCGGATTCCGTCCCCTCTTCCATGCCAAACGGCGCGACACACAGCGCTTTGAGTGGCGCGGGCATGCCTGGCACTGCGGGCATCGAAGTTTCGATGCCGATGTAATACGACCGCGCCGCGCCACCACGAATGCGCACCCCTTTGCCGCGCCGTGCTAGCCCATAATAGGCAGCACCGCGAGCAACCGCGTGGTCCAGGTTGGTGCCTGCCAACGTGCGAATGGCCGCTCCTCCCTCTGGCGCGAGCCAACCATTAAGCACCTCGACCAACCGCTGACGGAGCAGCGTGGATTTCATCACGCCACCATTAAACAGAATCGCGGTCGGATGCACGAAGGAACGTGCATCACTCTCAGTGGTCTGTTGCCGCGTGAGGAACTTCGCCAGGTGGCGCGTCACGCCAGGGTCGGCGGCATACGGCAGCCCCATCTCTTGCAACCCGATCCGGCGCCCGCTCTTGGGCATATCGCTCGATTCACAACGCGGAAAGAACCCATCGACCAGCGTGGACTCGACTTCATTGTAGGTCAGCTCGGTCCGGAGGGTCCCACCGATCACGCTGCTGCCACGTCCAAGAATCGTGAGAGGCTGCTTCTTGGGCGCATCGGGCTGAAGCAGCAGCTCCTTGGCATTACGGCACCCTTGCGAGAGACCGCGTATCTGTCCGGCGTCCAGCTTAGTGCCTTTCTCCGTGAGCCGTTGTTGCACGACATACGCCAACGCGAGGTCCATGTTGTCACCACCGAGTAGAATGTGCTCACCAACGGCGACCCGTTTGAGTTCGAGTTCGCCGCTATCCTCCGAAACGGCAATCAAACTGAAGTCGGTCGTGCCACCACCAACGTCACAGACGAGAATCGCGTCACCCACCTTCACCTGTTTACGCCAGCGATCCCCGCTGCTCTCGATCCACGAATACAACGCGGCTTGCGGCTCTTCGAGTAAACGCACGGTTGGCAGTCCGGCGCGTTCAGCGGCTTGGACGGTCAGTTCACGCGCGGCGGCATCAAACGAGGCGGGTACGGTCAGGAGTACATCTTGTTTCTCAAGCACCGCATCGGGATTGTCGCGCGCCATCTGAAAGTTCCACGCCTGACGAATGTGCGACAGATATTGGGCGGAGACTTCAAGCGGCGACATCTTCTTCAGATCATCGCCACCACCCCACGGCAAGATTGGCGCGGTGCGATCCACCCCAACATGACACAGCCACGATTTCGCCGACGAGATGAGCCGTGCTGGCACTTCAGCTCCACGAGCACGAGCCAGCACACCAACAGCAAACGGCTGCTCTTCCGCCCAGGGTAAGGTCAGACTGCCAGCGGGAAAATCACGCGCGGTGGGCAAATAGAGAAACGACGGCAAGAGGTCCCGTTCCTCCACATTTCCGGGGGCCACCAGTTGTGGGATGTGAAACAGTTGAATTGCAGGATGTTCGGCGTCCACGCCATGCGTGTCCACGCCGTGCATGTCCACATACGCGACCACACAGTTGGTTGTGCCAAGATCGATACCGATGATGTAACGGGGAGAAAGCATAAGTTGAGAGTTGAGAGTTGAGAGTTGAGAGTTGAGAGTTGAGAGTTGAGAGTTGAGAGTTGAGAGTTGAAAATTTGCCCGTCTGCTCTTAATTTTTAACTCTCCACTCTCTACGAAATTTCCACTTCCGCCGGCGCGACAATTTTCGGGTCCTGGCCGGAGGGTTGAGAGGGCAGTTTCACCTGGGTGGCTCGCCAGCCGGAGTGGCGGAGCGTGCCACGAAATGGCGGTTCACCACTCACATTCCCCGTGAGCCGAATCGCCGAAGGGTCGAAGTCCTTGGGCACAGTCACGTCGTCTCCCTCGTTCCCGCTCAGCACGGGCTCTAGCGTCAAATGTTCGCTGAGTACCTGACGGCATGATTCATGAATCGCTCGCACCGCCGCGCCGACTTGCTCATCTTCGTATGACTGAATGTCCTCACGCAGAAAATCAACCAACCGTCCTTCACGTTGCAAGAGTCCTAGAAGTTGCACGGCGGCATCGGTGGTCGGCTTTGGTGGCGGCGGGGGCGGAGCCGCTTTCTTCACGACCGGCTGAACCGGAACCTGTTGTTCTTCCGATCCCGTGGCGTCACTCGTGACCAAGCGCGGCACGATGAGGAGCAACAACAAGCCAATCACCAATGGTGAGCCAACAAAATAGTACCCGTAGTTGATGCAAGCCGACAGCATCGCCAACCCTTGGGTCAGTTGGGCCATATCCCCATCAAGCGGAATCTCGCCAAATGTACACTTGCCAAAGGGAGCGTATACGAACGCATAGTAATTCCCGGCGGCCAGAAGACCGCTGAGCAAGAATATCAGCACGGAAGCAAACGGTTTGAGTTTCGGTCGCATAGGTATGAGTATTTCGGAAACGTAAGGCACCGCATAATCAGATGCCATTGCTATTCAATACGGATGTCCAACTCCCGTAGCGCGGCGAATTCGTCTGGGGGGTCCGTCCACACCCAGGCGGGGCGAACAAAAAACTTCGGCACCACGGCGGAGCGCACCGTCCCATCCTTGTCCGGGGCAATCTTTCGATATTTCCGCGCGAGTCCGAGGCGAAAGACGCTGATCTCCTCTGTCTCTGGTTCAAACAGCCAGTACACACGCACGCCGGCGGCTTGATAGGCCGAGAACTTGCGCTGGCGATCTCGCACGATGGATTCTGGAGACACAATCTCCATCACCATGTCCGCTGGCCCCTTCATATAATTCGGTAATCGCTGGGTGA
>JABFSC010000185.1 GCA_013140885.1 Deltaproteobacteria bacterium
TTTTTCTGATCTCCGACGAGGGCTAGCGCCAACAGGCATTGCTGAGGGTGGGGGAATAGACGAAGAAACCCTTGCTGAGGACGCCTTTTCCGAGTTGGAAGATCGCTTGAGAGCATGTAGTGGCGGTATCCATTCATTCTCAAGAACTCAGTTCTTCAAGCGAAAGAAGACCTCGCACCGTACTGGGCTTACCTTTTCTGTCTGTATCTTTCGTATCACGGAGCCAATCGGAGTCAGACGGAAAAAGCCTCAACCGAGCTGTTTGAAGAGTTGGCAACAATTGCGGCAAAATATTATGTCTCTGGTGAAGCCCTTCGGTTCGGGTTTCCCCGCCGGACGCTGCCCGTAAATTTCACACAAGCGGTCAGAACGGTTTGTGAAATGATGGGAGAGGGAGGGGGACCTCGGCGACGCTTCAGCGCCCAATCCGCGAAGGATGCGCAACTGGACATTATCGCATGGCGTCCCTTTCCAGATCGAAGACGCGCCCAGTTAATTCTTTTCGGTCAATGCGCGACTGGCAAGAATTGGGAAGAGAAACTCTCGGAGCTACAGCCGAGAACCTTTATTGACCTCTACCTGCAAGATGCCCTGATTGTTGACCCTGTCCGAGGCTTTTTCACCCCCTTTCGCTTACGTCAACTCGATTGGGATGAAAAGGCAAAGCAAGGTGGGATTCTCTTTGATCGCTGTAGAATTTCACATTTCGCCTACGGTCAAGCGTCACCTCCCGAGCTTTTGGAGTGGAATGAAAAAACGCAACAAGCAATCAGAAATGCTGAAGATCAGGATAGGAAGAAAAGTCGCGCTCCGTCTGTAAAAGCTCGCCCGAGGAGGGCCTGAGAGCATGAGACACCGGTTTCACTCCATCTGTCCTTACTTCGCTATGTTTCCCGAACAGTTTGCCGAGCAGTGGATTTCCCGCTGCACGAAGCCAGGACAAACGGTTATGGATCCGTTTTGTGGACGAGGCACGGCACCATTCCAGGCTGTCCTGATGGATAGGAACGCTATTGGCAACGATGCTAATCCCGTTGCTTTTGTTCTTACTGGAGCCAAGGTGGAAAGTCCCACTTTGGGGTCTGTGAAAGGTCGGCTGCGCGCGTTGGAGCAGAGCTATAATGCTGAGGTCGTTGAAGCAGAACGATTATTGCTCCCTTCTTTTTTCAAGCGTGCTTTTCATCACTCGACATTACGGCAAATTTTACACCTCCGTCGCAACCTCAACTGGAAGGTGTCGAGAGTAGACCGATTTGTCGCAGCTCTTGCGTTGGGAGCTTTGCACGGCGAGATGACGAATGCCGAAGCATATTTTAGCAACCAAATGCCGCGCACCATCAGTACGAAACCCGCCTATTCTCTTTCTTTTTGGCGCAAACACAAGCTCTGGCCTCAACGAAGAGAGGTCTTCTCTATTTTGCGTAGAAAAGCGGCTTTCCGCTTTGAATCGCCACGGCCAACAATACGAGGACAAACCTATCTCTCGGATGTGAGAACATTGTCTTCGGCCATAACCAACACGAAGGCCCCGGTTGACTGCATAATCACCTCGCCACCATACCTGGATGTGACGAACTTCGAGGAAGATCAGTGGCTCCGTCTCTGGTTTCTTGGTGGGGCGGCAGAGCCAAGGGTTGATATCTACTCGCGAGATAATCGTCATAAGAACCCGGCGCGTTATTGGGCTTTTCTTTGTGAGGGATGGCAGGCGTTACGCCCTCTTCTTGCCCAACGCTCTACGTTTATCTGTAGAATTGGTGGACGCAATATCGATCCCGACTCAATCAAAGAGACGCTCTCTTCCTCCGTTCAGTTTTTAGCGCGTCGGTGGACATTACAAGACTATACGGTCAGCACCCTGATACGGCGGCAAACGGACGCTTTTCGTCCCGGCTCCGTGGGATGTCGATTCGAGATGGATTTTTGTTTCGATTTGTATCAGTGACTCTTAGCCCGGATTATTCATGAAGAAGTAGAGCAATACGGCTCGATTCTGTTCAGGTCTGAAGTTCTCAAGCCTTTTGACCCACGAACAAAGGAGCGAGCCGATGACAGAGGGTATTGCGCAACTACCACTGAATTTCCATCCGACGATCCCCCTGACGGTGACTTTTGATGCGCCGCATGTCTCCAGTGATGGGGGAGTGTTGTTACTGCGTCAAGATGATCCCTTGCGCTTCAGTGAACGACTGGCGGATGGCTCCCCAAGGCCTACGATCCGCGCAAAGTCGCCCCCCCCTCCCAGCAGGAGCAACTACGCCAGCGGCTCTACCAGAAGGCCTTGGGCTATGCGGATTGCAATGATGCCGACCGGTTCCCCCACGATCCGCTGCTCCAGAGTGTCTGTGATCGCCCCGCCTCCCTGACCCATTCGGGAGAAGGAGCCTGGAAGCATCGCCGCTACTATGACGGAATTTGATCGTCAACATTGATCGGAGGAGTAGGGTGCGCTCGGTACACCCTACTCCTCACTTATCGACTCAACTTTAACGATATACTCCGACGCCAGAAACTCAGGGGAGATGAGGAGGATCGCTACCGGTGTCGACGCCAACGCTTCCTGAATTTTTTGATATCAGTCCTAACTTGGTGTGATGTTCTGGTCACTCCAGACATCAAGTGTCATCGTCTGCTCCCAGGGGTTGAGATGGACACGAAATTCCTTGAGGAACTCCTGATCCTGGTCGTTGTGGCTATAGCTGATAAAAACACGACTCCGTGGCCACGGCACTCGGTGGTCTCCCCTTTGTCTTCGGTGCTGATTATGTCGCAAGGAGTGCGCATGGCGACCGCCCCGCTCCCGACACGCGGGAGAATAGCTCTCGCCGTCCTCCTCGTGAACTGGCAGCTGATTGAGGTGAGTTTTTCTTCCTGGCACGACATCTCACGTCACGTTAGGAATTTCCCGCCGACAATTTTCGCGCCATAAACGACTGGCCACGTGCCCAGTCAGTGAGGAGTTTCGTCCTTGACAGCGATCAAGGAGCTGATAAGAGGTCCCCTCATACATTCCAACAACAAACGATAGGAGAGGAAAAATTTATGGCGACACCGCAACCCGCGATTCTCAATCGAAGCATGGGCGAGCACCAATGGTACGTGCACTTGAGCCGCACCGACGGAGCCGACCTGAAGGTGATCAAATCGGTCATTCAGAAACTGCGCAAGGACTGCGCGGACAAAAAGATTAACCTGGTGCTCGGCTTCGGGCCCACGCTGCTGAAAGACCTTACCAAAGACGTCCCCAGCGACTTCCAACCGTTCGAGCTGATTAAGTCGACTGACGGGAGCGGGCGCGAAGCAAAGGCGACCCAAGAGGAGCTACTCTTCTGGATGAATAGTCCCCATAAGGACCAGATCTGGAAAATCCAGTGGGATGCCCGCCAAGCCCTCAAGGGCCACATGAACGTCGCCCGCGAGACCATGACCTTTATTTACGGCAATTCCCTCGATATGACTGGTTTCATCGACGGAACCGGCAACCCCGATCCCGCTGACCGGGACCGCGAGGTCGCGATCGTGCCCGATGGGCAGCCTGGGGCAGGTGGCAGTTTCATCCTCGCCCAGCGTTGGATCCACGACCTCGAAGGCTGGAATAAGCAATCAATTCCAGAGCAAGAAGGTGTTTTCGGTCGTACCAAGGCGGACTCGACCCGTCTCGCCGTTCAGCCCGCGCATTCCCATCTCGCTCATGTCGAGCTGCGGCAAGGTGCCACGGGTGACGCCACGAAACCGAAACGCGACGAGATTACACGCCGCTCCACTCCCTATGCCTTCCACGATGGGACGGTGGGCCTCTACTTCATGGCCTTCTGTAAGACGCAGGCTCCGCTCCGCGAGCGGCTGCGGGCCATGTACGGCGCTGATGGTCAAGTGCGCGATAAGCTCACGGACTACAGCAACCCGGCTTCTGGGTCCTTCTATTTCGCCCCGTCCACCGAGACGCTGAACGCCGCGCTCGCGTAATCGTCGATTCCTCACGTTCTGTGAGTAGAGTGAGCCTCGCGGGTTTGCTCTACTCATGTCCCCCCTCGAAACGTGGCCCACGTAAACACCTTTCCCACTAGCTTTCCAGGGTCTTGAAGATGAACGGGGGCGTCTGGGAATGTCGCCCTCGGCTTTGGGAATCAAGAAATGCCTACTTCCAGCCGTCTAATCGTCGTTGAGGATCGTTCCAACGCTCTGGCTATCGAAGATGGTGGCGCCAGTTGCGCCGCTGAGATTCACCGCGAAAATCTCAGCGGGCTCCACTATCGTTTCCCCCGTGACGTTGACGTTGACGGTCTTACTCGTCTGTCCCGGCGCAAAGGTCAGTATTGTTGGTGGCAGTGTGGTGTAATCGCTACCCGCGAGCGCACTGTAACTGGCTGAAGCCGCGGTCACCGTGACCGTCCCCGTGGTATTGGCCGGGGCCAGGGTTACCGTGAAAGTAAAAGCTGTGGTTCCACTGTTGCCTTCGGCTTTACTCACGTTGTTGATGCGCAACGTTGGGCCATCGTCGTTGAGAATCCCGCCGACACCCTGGCTATCGAAGATGGTGGCAGGTCCAGTCGCGCCGCTGAGGTTCACGAAAAACACATCATTGGGCTCTACCTCAGTGTTTCCGATGACGTTGACGGTGACGGTCTTACTTGTCTGCCCTGGAGCAAAGGTCAGGGTGGTTGGTGGCAGTGTGGTGTAGTCACTCCCCGCGAGCGCACTGTAATGCGCTGAAGCGGCGACCACCGTGACCGTGCTGGTGCTGGCCGAAGTCAGGGTCACCGTGAAAGTGAAAGCCGCAGTCCCACTATTGCCTTCGGCTTGGTACACATCATTGATCCGCAAGAGGGGCCCCTCGTCGTTGAGAATCGTGCCAATCGCTTGGCTGTCGAAGGTCACCACCGGCTTGCTGATCGCGCTGAAGTTGACCACGAAGGTCTCGTTGGGTTCCACTGTCGTATTGTTGAGGATCGGGACGGAGAGCGTGCGAGTTTCATTGGCCGTGCCAGAGAAGGTGAGGGTGCCGGACGTTGTGGTGTAATCCGTGCCCGCCGCGGCCGTGCCATTGGCGGTGGCGAAGTTGATGGTCAGTCCGCCTTGCACCGCCGCACTGAGGCGGACACTAAAGGTGGCCGTGGCGGTTGCCTCCGTGACTGTGACGTCGGCGACGCTCAGGCTAGCGCTTTCATTATCGGTGATGGTGCCAATCGCTTGGCTGTCGAAGGTCACGACTGGTTTGCTGATATTGCTGAAGTTCACCACGAAGGTCTCGTTGGGTTCCACTGTCGTATTGTTGAGGATCGGGACGGAGAGCGTGCGGACTTCGTTGGCCGTGCCGGTGAAGGAGAGGGTGCCAGACC
>JABFSC010000524.1 GCA_013140885.1 Deltaproteobacteria bacterium
GGGGTACAGCAATGGGACCGTGCCGCGTTCCGGTTCCTGCCGTAGCGCGTCCTTGACGCGGAAGTCCACGACGCGCCCCGTCGAGACGGTCATCCCTAACGAAGCGAGGCTGCAACTGAGGCCCGACATGGATTCCTTGGCGGCGGTGTGGCTGGCCGTTGAGGGAATGTGAATGAACTTCTCCATGTCGTGCGGATGCACGATCTCCGAGAAAGGCACAACCCTCTCGGTGATGTCGTCATCAGGGTTCCCGCTGCTGCTGGAGACCATCAATTCGCGGGGCGGGGTTCGCCCTTTCACCGCATGGAAAATGATATTCTCCTGCAACACGCTGTCGTCGCGGAAGGCCGCGTGGCGTGAGTCAAACACGTGGAGGCGGCGCAGTTCTAGGTGGCTTAGGAAGTCTTCGCGAAACGGGCGAAAATAAGCGCCATTGCAAAAACTTCGTGGCGTAATGCCGACGACTTGCCCACCCGGAACGAGCAACCGCTGAACGAGGGCGATGAAGCCGGTGTAGAGGTTGCTCGTTTCGACGCCGACGGCACGAAGCGCGCGTCTCTCGGCGGAAGCGGTGCCCATTTTGCGATACGGTGGATTCACGATCGCGGCATCAAACGCGGGAGGCAACGATCCGAACAAATCGCCTGCGAGGCGAGCCGACATCTCTTGGATGAAGTCAGCGCAATGAATGGTGAACGTGAAACGAATACTTGCTGCCATGCAAAGGCGCTGGCATCCGCGCATGGTGGCGGAAAGCGCGTTGAGGATGTCTGGGTCGAGTTCGTAGAGCGTCGCTTCGATGGCGCGAACGCCTTCCTGTTGCCGACACACTCGCGAGACAAACGCGACCGTGAGCGCACCGGCACCCGCGCCCGCATCCAGCAAGCGCACGGTCTGCGGGAGCGGCGCGAACATTGAAACCATGAAGTCGGCTACACGTGGAGTAGTGAGGAACTGCCCCAGTTCCTCCCGCCGACTTCTCGAATATGCGATGGCCGCGATCTTCATACGTTGCTCAGGTTATCAATCCTCGTTCGGGTTGACCACCCAACAAGGAAAAACCCCGCATCCACCTTTCATGTCACATCTTTCACGCAGCGAAATCCCAGATGGTTAGTGCTGCTGTTGATCTCCCCCTTCCCGCGGGTCCCGACCATGTACCGTGAACAGTACTGGTCGGTGCACAGGAACGAGCCGCCGCGATGCACGCGCTTCGCCTGGCCCGGCTCAGCCGGGTCCCAGGAACTGTCGGGTCCGGTCGGATTGCGCGCCACACCTGCGGCCCGCGCCAGTTGGGCATAATAATCGGGTCGATACCAGTCACTCACCCATTCCCACACATTGCCAGCGACATCATGGAGCCCATAACCGTTGGCGGGAAACTGGGCGACTGGGGCGGTAGCAATGTAGCCGTCACCGCCGCTGTCGCGGTCCGGGAAACTGCCCTGAAAGGCATTTGTCATCCAGCGACCCTTGAGCCGGAACTCATCCCCCCACGGGTACACCATGCCAGAGAGTCCGCCACGCGCGGCGAATTCCCACTCGGCTTCGGTGGGCAGGCGCTTATCGGCCCAGCGGCAATACGCCTCGGCATCCGCATACGCGACATGCACGACAGGATGACTTTCCCGACCAGTGATGGCGCTGTGCGGCCCTTCGGGATGCCGCCAGTTCGCGCCTTTCACCCACGTCCACCATCGCAAGGGCTCATCAAGGCGGACCGGTGTGTCCGGCGCCACGAAGATGATTGAGCCGGGCACCAGCATGTCCGGGGGTGCGTCGGGAAATTCCGTGGCGCTCAGGGTTTGCTCGGCGGTGGTCACGTACTCCGTGGCCGCTACGAAGCGGGTGAACTCGGCGTTGGTGACCTCGGTGCGATCCATCCAGAAGCCATCGACGTAAACGCGGTGCACGGGGCGCGAATCGTGCGTGGCCAGCATGCCCACAGGGTTGTGGTCCGTGCCAGTGGGTTCCGCGGCACCCATGGAAAACTCGCCGCCCGGAATCCACACCATGCCTGGAGGCACGGGGGTACGCTGGACAGTGGTGTTTGGCACGGTCGGCGTGAAAGCCGAGGCTGTCGACGGGGGCATGTCCGCGCGCGCCGGGCGGAGAACCACCGCCACCGCGAGGCTCACCGCGATTATGCATGTCGTGCGTGGTATTCGCGTCATGGCGTCTTCTTCAATGGCCAACCACTTTCGTGCGCCTATTGTCGCGGGACTATATCTTTTCTTGTGATTCAGAGATAGCGCAATGGCGCGGGGGTTCGTTCGGATTGCGGTTCAGGCGGTGGGGGAGGTCGCGCATTTTTCACAGGAGATCCGCGCCGGACTTCCCGGCCTGAGCAAGGAGGTCTCGCGTGGTCCCGAATAACCACCGAAAGTGACGCCCCCTTGCGGGTCAAGCGAATTGCGGAGCCCTACATACTTGCTCGCAACTCCACCAGGGCTTGGTCGAAAGCATCGACACGGATGAAGCCCAGGCGCGGAAACTCAAGATCGATAATGACATACACGGACACCGCCATGACGAGCGCGAAGCCCAGCATGTGCAACCAACTCCGTGACGTGTCGCCCGCCATGCCGTAGCCAGCGAACAACGACGCCACTAACGCCAGCCCGAACAGCAGTGCGAAAATAGCCGGCGGCGGATGCATCTGGGCGGTGAGCGTCCGCGTCGTCGTGATGTCGATCATCGTGTTGAGGGGGGGGAGCAGTAACATCGGCGCGGCCGGCGACGCATTGGGCGCACGAGACGCGGAGACCGCTTGCCGCCAGATTTCGCCTTGTAATTGGGTGGCTTTGGCCAGTGCCGTTTTCGCCGCCGCCATATCCGGTAGCTTCTGATACCCCTCCAGCCGCGCCTCGACATAACGCCGAAAGTGCTCCCGGAGCGCGGGCTGGGTGTCAATCGGCAGCAGATCAAGCCGGAGGTACGCGGTGCCGATGTCGTTGACCTCCTCGATAATGAACTGGCGACGTGTGTCAAATCTGGAAGCCGCGCCAGAAAAGGTGAACGCTATCAGGAGACCGAGCAGGCCGAACACCGCGGTCTCAACCGTCCCCGTGCCAACTTCCTCATAGTTCCCT
Source organism: Deltaproteobacteria bacterium (assembly GCA_013140885.1). Classification (GTDB taxonomy): domain Bacteria; phylum Desulfobacterota; class Binatia; order Bin18; family Bin18; genus JABFSC01. The sequence continues at coordinate 3,093 of JABFSC010000524.1, forward strand.
GTTGCCTTCCGCTGGATGCCAATGCGTCGCCCAATTTCGAGGAGACTCAACATCCCGATCAACAACCCGAAGCTCATTAGTGTCGCGTACAGTGCGTAGCTCATGTTCGATTCTTTCACTCTGGATGCGGCTCGGCTCATTGCCTCCTACGTTAAGGACACGAGCGAGCCGGCTTTTCACACCGACACGCGGACGCCCCTCATTGCCGACTCGACGCTTGACCGTGAAGCAGCAGGATGCGCCGCACCTCCTCGATGGCTTGGGGGTGAGACTGCACCGAATGCCCGAAGTGCACCACCACCTCCGACTCCACCCCTTCCACATGCGCGCTCTCATATTTGACGATCCCATCGTCGCCGGTCATGGGAAGTCCATTTCCCTGGACCGCGATAATCGAGTGCGCGGCGATGCCATCCGCCACGGGAATGGTCGCTAACGTCTGGATGAACGGCGACGACGGGTCCATGTTGTCCACACTCGTCGGGAGTTTCCCCATGCGCTGGACCAACAACTTGTCCTGATTTTGCGAGATTAAGATGAACATCCGCTGGGTCAGATCGCTGGGAAGCGTTATGAACCATGAGGCGAGACGCCCCAGCCGCAGTGCCGCCTGGTAGCTGCCTCGGTGTGGCGTGGAGATGAAGATCACGCGTTTCACGAAAGGCAGCGGCTCGAAGAAGAGGGACTGACGAATCAGCGTGCGCGTTTGCGGCTCCACCGTGAGTGCGTCAAGGGGCACCTTGCTGATGTTGTCCCAAAACCGCGTGCCACTGTGGACCGCCGTCAGCTTCGTCAACAACCCGCCTTGGCTGTGGCAGATGACCACCATCTGGCGCAACGCCGGTGCCGTCCCGGTCGGGTCCACCTCGCGCACCACATGTTCCAGCGCTTGGCGTAACTGTCCGCCGGAGTACCCAACAGGGTTGCCAGTGGCGTACATGAAGAGCCACACCTGATACCGATCCCGCAGCCAGGGGTCCCCTTCGATTTCATTGATGAGTTCCGCCCAGCGGGCTGGACTCGACGCCGTGCCATGCACCAGCACCACCGGAATACGGTCCCGGCGCGGCGGATGGAGCAACAGCAGCCCATCCGGGGGTGCCTCTTGTGGCAAGTACGCGCTCAGGATGCTGTTGAGAAAGCCCGCCACCTCGAACTCGTACCAGCTCGACCCCTCCAAGGTGTAGGCGAGCGCCGCGGTGGAATCGAACTCCAGTGGCTGCTCCTGATTATTGATCGCTACGATCGCGGTCTGGTCCGGCGCGTACACCTCGAGTTGTCCACGCACGACACCGGTGGTGAGACTCTGTCGCGGCGCCGCGATGCGGAGCACGACGGTGACGGGCACTTTCAACGTCGGGGGAACCCGGTTGGCTCCGTCACTGATCGGTGCCGCGGAACCTTGCCTAAGGCTCGCGGCGAGTGGGGCCCCAATCCCACTGCAGTAAAGATCGAGGGTTTGGGCAAGATGGTGATCGGACAAGGGAAAACAACCCTGCTATAGCGCTTGACCAGGAAGGAGCGCGCGATGGATACAGAGTTGGCCCGAGAGATTGTGAGTCGGTTACCGTTGGCGGAAGCGGTCTTGAGTTTATGGCGGTGGGTGGCCGATCCCCGGTTTTTGCTCTCGGTGTTTGCCCGGCATCGGGGGCCGGGGTACGAGAAAGCGATCAGCTTTGAGGTGTTGGTGCAATTGATTGCCGATGCGTTGTTAGAGCATCAGGGCAGTGGGAAGAAGAGTTTTGTCCGGGGGCGCGAACAGGGGCTGCTCACGGCCAGTATCCAAGCGGTCTATCAGAAGTTGGGCCGCATTCCGTTGGACTTGAGTGACGCGTGGTTAGCGGAAAGTAGTGCACGGCTGCGGCCGATTTATCCGGAGGCGGCCTGCCTGCCGCTGGCACCAGCCCTGCGGGACCTGGAGGTCATCATTGTGGACGGCAAAGCGATCAAGCGCGTAGCCAAGCGGCTCAAGCCCTTGCGGGGCCGCAAAGGCGGGGTGTTGGGTGGCAAGGCGTTGGTCGCGTTAGAGTTGCGCCGTGGGCTGGTCGTGGCGATGGCGACGCACACCGATGGGGAGACCAATGACGCCAAGTTAGTCCCGGCGCTGCTCCCTCAAGTGCGCGCGCAGGTGCCAGGCACCCGGCTGTGGGTGGCGGATCGGCAATTCTGTGATCTGACGCAACCGGTCGCGTTTCTGCAGGACGGGGATCATTGCTTGGTGCGCTATCACCCCAAGAC
>JABFSC010000728.1 GCA_013140885.1 Deltaproteobacteria bacterium
TGCCTGCGATACGTTTCGGCAGGGATGATGGGAGGCGGGGGCTCAAACTACTCGGAGCGACTAGGCTTCCGTCTCTGGGGTTGGCGGCAACCGCCCTTCGGAATGCGCGACATAGACGGCGGCGGTCACGTCACCTGTTACATTCAACACTGTGCGTGACATATCGAGAATCCGATCAACACCAAGAATAATGCCGATGCCCTCTCCCGGTATCCCAACCGATTGGAGGATTGGCACCATCAACGGTAACGACCCTCCAGGCACTCCCGCCGTGCCAATGCCCGCGAGGACGGACACCACGACAACCAGCACTTGCGACCCAAAGGTTAAATCGACACCGTAGAACTGCGCGAGGAAAAGAATCGTGACGCCCTCGAACAACGCGGTGCCGTTCTGATTCGCGGTTGAGCCCAAAGTGAGGACAAAGGATGCGATGTCTCGTGGAATCCCCAATTTCTCTTGCGCCACCCGGAGCGCGGTGGGGAGCGTGGCATTGCTTGAGCTGGTCGAAAACGCGGTGGTCATCACTTCGTTGATCTGACGAAAGAAAAACCCTGGGTGCATACCGCAATACCGGACAATCACGGAATAGGTCACCAGCAGATGCAACGCGAGTCCGCCGATCACGACCGCCATATAGGCCAATAACGGTTTCATGACGCTCGCGCCAAACCTCGCGGTGAGGGTGAACAGCAACGCCGCGACGGCATACGGAGCCATCCGCATCGCGATTTCAATCAGCCGCATCACCACTTCATAGAGTCCCTCCAGGACCTGAATGAACGGCTCGACTTTCGCACGCGGCGACATGGCGATGCCGATGCCCACCATCAAGGAAAAAAACATCACTGCTAACATTTCCCCTTGCGCGGCGGCCCGAATGGGATTGTCAGGCACGATCATCATCATCACACGCAACACCGGGTTCTCAGTGGACGCCGCCGGAGGTGGCGGAGCAGGCGTGGTCATTGACTGTTGGAGAGACGCGCGGGTTTCCGGTGTCAAATGCGCCCCTGGGCGGAAGAGGTTCACCAACGTCAAGCCGATAACGACGGAAATTCCTGTCACGACGAGCGAATAGGTAAAGGTCTTGAGGCCAATACGGCCCAGCGTACGCATGTCCCCAAGTCCGGCCACGCCCAGCGCCAGCGCGGAGAACAGCAAGGGAATGACGACCATGAAAATGAGCCGGAGGAACAGACGCCCAACCGGTTCGGTCACGTAGGTCGTCACGGATTGGAGCAGCGGGTGGTCACCGAAGAGCACACGGCTCAACGATCCACCCACGACACCAACCACGAGACCGATCAGAATGCGGGTATGCAGAGGCACGAGAAGAGTTCGGAGTTCGGAGTTGTAGAGTTCGGAGTTTGGCCGTGGGAATGACAAAACAAGACGGAGGCAAGCAATTCTTACGTTTTCCCGTTTTATGCCTGACTGTCTTCCGCTTTCCCAATCTTCTCGACGTGGGTGGCCAGATCAAAATCCTTGGCCGTTAATCCGCCAGCGCTATGCGTGGTCAGCGTGAGCGTGACTTTGTTGTAATTGATGACGATGTCGGGATGATGATCGAATTTCTCGGCGAGGTCGCCCACTTGATTGACGAACGTGAGAGCATCCTTGAAACCGCTGAGCGTGAATTTCTTCTGGATCGCCTTACTCTTCGTCAACTCCCAGCCGGAGAGCGCGCGAATTTTTCCTTGAATCTCAGTTTGTGACAGTGCCACGATAATTCTTCCCTTCTTTTTTTATTGTCCACTATCCACCGCGAGGGGAAGCTGAACCGTCTCCTGCTGGCCCTCTGCCGCCGAGGCCGCAGCCTCGGAGAGAACCGCGAAATCGTCATAATCAGCTTCCGCGATGCTACTGGTCATATCTGAATCGGTGAGAACGGCAAAGCCGAGCACCGCGCTGGGCTCGCTCCCGAATAGTGCCTTATAATCATGATAAAAATTGACGGTTTCTAGTTTCCATTCATTCACTTGCGTTAGTCCACTCTGTAATACCACCACATGAGACCGCCAGTAGACGGGACTCACGAACCGAGTGCCAATGGGGAGACTCGAACTCCACACGTATTTGATGGCGCGGGGAAAAAGTTTGCTGTCGAATATCACGTAAACGCTGGCGACGGAGTCATTGGTTTTCTCCGCCCGCTCATTCGCTCCGGTCGGCAGTTGCTTCGCCCGCCACCGCCACCGCAAATGCGGAAATTCCTTGGCCTTGATCGCCCGTGAGATACCAATCTGTACATCCTGTTTGTCCGCGTAGGCGCGCAGAAATTGATTCCCTTCCTCCGCGACGACTTTATACACGGTCCGCGCGGTGTCTTCGTCGCCGTGGATTTGCCACTGTTGGGGGAAGGTCAGCGGTTGGTCGGTATCAAAGTTCGCGAGCGCGATGCGACTGCCGCCGGGGACGGACTCATCTTCAGCAAAGACAAGCAGCGGCACACTCAAGAGTAAAAGAAAAGCCAGAACCATCACCACCATCGACAGCCTCCCCAATTTCAGCCCTATTGTCGTGGTCCCTCACACGAGGTTCACGAATAGAGCAAAGGGGTGACCATTGCAACCCCAAACTCAGCGTTCGTGCACGTTCCCACCCTCTCGTCAGCGTAGAGTAAATACGACCCGGCTTCCCCGCCCTTCCCCTGGACTGTCCAGGGCGATTGCCTGTGGTTCAACCAGGAATATTCTCCCGGCGTCGAGTTTCCCTTCGGAGAGCAAATACTCACGCACGGCTTGCGCACGCCGCTTCGCGAGCTCCGGCAAGTCGTCATCCGTCACTTCGATGTGGGTCAAGATGAGGTTTTCCATCTCCTCTTGCGGGAGGTCTTTCGCCAAGCCGATCATATTCCGCGGCTTCGGAAATGACTCGTTCTTGTAGGCTAGAGTTAAGTATTTGAGATACTCTTCCTGCGCGATGGTGACACGATCCAGTGCATCGCCTTCTTCCGCTTGCGCGGCCTCGTCCTCCAGCTTTTGCACCTTGAGCTTCCGTTCGAAACGGTACATCCGCAATCCTTCGAGGTCTTTCTCCTTCTCGACGTGGCCAGCGATCTCCATCTGAAGCGCCGGGCGGTCAGCAAGCGCGGCACTCATCTTTTTCAGTTTCTCCCCTGCTGACGCATCAACTGTCGCGCGCCCATAGGGGAACTCCACATAGTTCATTTCTTCCCCACTGCCACCACCAAGAGCCGCACCGATCAATGCGAACGGCGCGGTTGCCGCCTTGGCGATCAAATTCCTCACAATCTGTAAGAGCATTCCCCAAATGCTAAATTGTGGGTCGTCCAACGACCCAGTGACCGGCAGGTTGAGGGTAATGACACCGTTACGGTCTTTGAGCAGGGAAACAGCAAGGCGCACGGGGAGCGAGGTCGCGTCGGGGCTATTGACCTCGCTCCCAAACGTCAATTGATCAATGACGACCTTGTTCTCCGACTGCAATTTGCGGTTGGCGATGAGATACTTCAGGCCGAGAGAAAGCTTTCCTTTCTCAATCGTATAGCCGGCATACTTTCCCGAATAGGCTGTCATCGGATTGAGATCAACATCACGAAAATCAACCGCGAGATCAACATACAAGTCCTTACTCAGTGGATTGATCTTGCCAGCAATCTCGAGCGGAGCAACACCTTCCAGCGTGGCGCGCAGGTCAACGTCCGCCGGTTTCCCCTCCACTGAGGTCAGTTCGGAAATGTATCCACCAAGCTGGATCAGCTTGGCCCTGTAGTTGGGTTTGATCGAGCGGTCGGTAAAATCAACTGTTCCTCTTTGCAGCGTCACCCGCGTAATCTTGATCGGCGCCCCTCGCTTTTCTTCCGGCGTTGGGGGGCTAGGATTTGGAGTGACGATTTGTTGAGGTCCTGTCGCCGTGGGTGGCGGTGGTGTCTGCACCACAATTCCTTGCACATTCAGCGTGGCATCGGGATTGAGCACGAGCCGGGAATAAAAATCCGTCAAGGTGACATCCTTGATTGCCAAGCGGAACGGATTCGTGTCCACATCGATCCCCGTGACAGAGAGGGATTTCCACTTGAGAAAATCCTCAGTTGTGGTTTTCTCGATAGTAGCCAATTTCGTGACCGCGGCTTGCCCAGTGTACGTGACTTTCAGGTCTCCTTCCTTCGCTGTCCGCACTGTGACGTTTCCTTCGGTCGCAACGGTTCCACTCGTCACCGCGATTTTCAACTGATCGGCGAAATAGGGGCGCAATGGAAGCACATCAAGGTTTTTTCCGCTGATCTTTAAGATGGCGGAGAACGGATCAAGACCTACTGGCCCACTCACCGCCAGCGTTCCGGTCTTATGCAAGGTCAGACGGACAGCGGTGTTCAGCGTACTATTCTTCTCAGTCGAAAAATTGTCGACGGTGAGAGCAAGCGGCTCGGCGATCAGGGTGACGGGCTGCGGTGGCATCTGGTCATCGAATCGCACGGCATATTGGTCAAAAGCAATCTTCTTCACGATCACCGTCCAGGGAGAAGGGGACGGCTCTGAGACAATGCTTTGTTGCGTCTCCTTTATTCTCGTTGGCGATGCGGCGACAGCCTTGTTCTCGGTGGGCACGGTTGGTGCTGGTGGCGTGAGGGTCGTTACATTCATCGTCCCGTCTTTTTCCCTCCGGACGGACACCCAGCCTTTACTAGCGACCACTTCTCCAATCGTGACTGTGTGTTTGGCGAGATCGAGAGCACCCTGCGTGACCGTCAAGGCCGGAACTTTCAGAAAATCATCTTGCGCTCCTCGTTTTTTCAGTCGCAGTGACTTGAGCACGGTGGTGAGCGCGGAGAGCGTGGTTTGCGCGCCGTGCTCGTCCTTGGCATGCGCGAACTTTGTGGAGAGATCGACGAGCCCCTCCTCAATGTCGAACAATATGTGCTTGGCATAGTAGGGCGCGTAACGGTTCACCAGCACGTCATGCGCCTCGACCTCGCCTTCCACTTTCATGGGCATCAGGGTGATTGTCCCTGTTTGTCGTAGCAGTTCTCCAGCCTCGCTTTTGATAGACGCTTCCACCGCAAACGGCTTTGTTTGATCCGTGCTGAACTGCCGCACACTCACGTTGACCATATCAAGTTTCGTCTGGAACGGTTGCTCTGGTGATTCGTCAAGAAAACTGAGCTTGCCGTCAGTAAGACGAATCTCGGCAATGTCTACTGCTGGAGGGGGGCTAGCCTGTTCCGCCCCCTCCTTCGGCGTATTCGCTGTTGGCGTTGCTACGGATGTCGGTGTCTCAGGTGGTGTATCCCCTGGCGGTTGGCTGTCCGCGGCTTTCGCTGTGGTCGGTGAGTCACTTTTTTTGTCTCTCACCAATGTGGTG
>JABFSC010000357.1 GCA_013140885.1 Deltaproteobacteria bacterium
GGCAAGACGACGCAAAAGTGTACGCATGATATGAGTCCTAACAACCGGGCTGCTCTGCTCCGCGCTCTTTGCGGTCACAGGTCGGGGCCGTCATCCGCGCGTCAGTCTCTCCATAAATGTCAAAGAAAGCATCGATACTCGCAAGCAAGTGCGCGCGGATTTGTTCACGGGTTCCTTCAAGCAGATGCAGTGGCACCTGGCCCCGCGTTCCATTGGTCAAGGTAATTTCGTTCTCCTGAATTTCGGCGATATCGCCAGTCGGATAGAGACGGAGGCCATACAATAAAGCGAAGGTCCGTTCTTTTCCTTTGCCGCCGGGGATCGCGGTCAACTTAGGCATGGGCGTTCTCCTCGTGGTCCGGGAATATAGACTCCTAGAGTCCACATTGTCAATTGCAGGAGAGGCACAGCCGTTTTCCCCAGTCCTTGTTACAATTGTGTCTGGTATCACCGCCGTGTCGTCGTGCTCATGTCGCTGCTGACGCCTGTAGGGCGGGGTACTGGACGATTGAGCGAGTGGCTTTTTGAGATATTGAAAACGCGGGAAGCAACCGCAAGTGAAACGGGCCGGTAACATCAGGATGTTATACAGCCCTGTCGTAACGCTGGACCGACCGTGTTTCAGAGAGGCGTACAATTCGATTTGATGACGTACCCAATCGCTTTGATAACCTGCCGCAGAGATTCCTCATCCAATCTCCCTATTGGGCCGACGACCAAATCGATCTGCGATTGATCAAGAGAGAGGATGTTCTCGCACTGCGCGACACAGTTCGACAGCTTCCGACGCACAGCGAAACGCGCCGACGTACAAACAACGACCAACGCGTAGCGTCCTCGATTGAGTTCCTCTCGTGACACAACAATCACCGGGTGAGGACCAGCCAAGCCAAAGTCCGCCATGTATATCTCGCCGGGTTGGATCATGGCGCTTCGTCCAAGCGACCAGCCGCATTGCGGAGCGCTATCGCGTGGATGGTTTGCTCGCGCTGTTCATCTTCAAGCAGTTCCCGAATGGTGCCATAGTCCTCCTCCGAAATGAGGACGTAAGTGGTGTGCGTTCGTGGATCAACGACACGAGGCGGAGCGCCGCCTTGAGTGTCGAGAGCTTGTTGTTGCTGAGGGGTCAGTTCGATATTCATTACGACTCCTTGTCGCCTTTCACAAATGCGCCCATGCGGCATCCTCTTCCGGGCGATCCCAATCCCGGCGTAACACCGCTTCAGAGGCCAGCATCGTCGCACGGGCATCCCTGTCGGCGTCCAGCACGAGACCGGTAGGATCGCGTTCCAGTAAATACGAAACAAAGTCATACACGACGAGCAACTTTTCGGGGGACAACGGTCCCGTGAGGCCAGACGTGGGATGGCCAGGCCATATCCGATTTTTCTACGCCGCTTGTTTCGTCGGCTGACGCGGACGTCGAGCGGGCGACCCAGATAGCATCCCTTCCACGCTAATATCCTCATCAATCTCAGGCCAGTGGATGCCTTGACCATCACCGAGGATTTCAAAATGCTGCCGCTGCTTTTCGGTGGCTTCGGATAGCCGCCACGACCACAGTAGCGGAACGCTGATCGTGCGCCCGTCCACGAGTTGAGCCACAATTTCATCTTCGGTAATCCGCACGTTCAGCAATCGCGGTTCCGTGACGTTACCCACAGTGTTCATGCCATGCCTCCAGTATTTGGGGTAAATGGGTTTCAATGAGTTTGCGAATAGCGTTGAGTTCCTTCGGCGAAAAGCCGTCATTTTTAGCAAGATGAACTGGCTCCAGCCAAAACTTACAAATCCGTTTCTCCCTTTGCAGATGAACATGTTTCGGTTCGCCGCAATCGAAACTATAGAAAAACAGGCGATAAGGGCCGGGAATGTGTTTTATGGATGGCATATACGGTTACCCACTAAAAGCAATTCACAGCGGAATCGCAAGCCCATTGTGCCTCAGCTAAACCCATACCGCTCCATCTTCTTGAGCAGCCCCTGCCGCGACAAGCCGAGCGCTTCCGCCGCATGCGTGCGGTTGCCGTGATGTGTTGTCAGCGCGCGTTCAATCTCACGCCGCTCTAGCGCCTCGATCTGCTCCAGCAACGTCCCCGTCGGTGCGCTCTCCGTCTCCCGCGTCAGGGAAAGCGTTTGGCCACAAGACAAATCACTCGCTTCAATCACCTGCTGCTCGCCGACGAGCACGGAGGCACGCTGCATCTCATGCCGTAACTCACGCAAATTCCCTGGCCACGGATGCCGCAGCAGCGCCTCGGTCGCCGAGGGACTCAACGTGCGCGGTCGGCCATTCACCGTCAGTGCGGTCGATTGATTGAGAAAGAAGACCGCGAGCAGCGTGATGTCACTCGTCCGCTCTCGTAGCGACGGTAACACCACTTCCGCCCCTTTAATCCGCCAATACAAATCCTCACGAAACTGCCCGGTCCGTTGCAGACCAGTGAGGTCCTGGTTGGTCGCGGCCAAAATCCGCACGTCCACGGTGCGCGGACGATCCGCGCCCACCGGAAAGATTTCCCCGGACTCCAGCGCGCGCAACAGCTTGACCTGCATCGGCAACGGCAAATCGCCGATCTCATCAAGAAAGAGCGTGCCGCCATCCGCTTGGCCGAAGACCCCCGCGTGATCCTTCATCGCGCCAGTGAACGAGCCGCGCTTGTGACCAAACAGGGTGGACTCAAACAAACTCTCTGGAATCGCCCCGCAGTTGACCGCTAGGAATGGCGCGGCCCCGCGCGTACTCTTTTGATGAATGAACCGGGCGAGCATCTCCTTGCCAGTCCCGTTCTCGCCCAGGATCAACACCGGCAGCGTGGTGGGCGCGACGCGACTCGCCAATTCCAGCGCGGCCTGAAACTTGGGACTCTCGCCGATAATGGCATCGCTGGGGCGCGCCTCGACCAGCGACTGTCGCAACGCCGCCAGTTGCTGCTCCAAAAGAAATCGTTGCTGGGCGCGTTGGACCACGGTCAGCAAGACATCCGGGTCCGCCGGTTTGGTGATGAAGTCATACGCGCCATCCTTAATCGCCTGGAGCATGACATGCGTATCGCCGGCACCCGACACCACGATCACCTTGCTCTCCGGGCGTTGCGACAGCACGGCTTTAAGTTGCGCGATCCCGCCCTGCGTGGTCCCGTCCGGTGGCAACATCAAGTCAAGCAACACCACGGCATACGTCCGCTTGGCCACGGCGGCGGTGGCCGAAGCGCGGTCATCCGCCTGATCGACACTGTACCCTTGTCCCCGCAGCAGCCCGGCGTACACCGCGCGAAACGCCGCGTCATCATCAATCAACAGAACCGTTGCCTCTTTTGTCGTCGTCATGCGTTACCCTTGTACGATCTTTTGCACGTTCGGCAAGCGAATCTCCACACACGCACCACCAAGCGGCGAGGTCCCCACCGAGATCGTCCCCTGATGTCGCTCGACAATCCCCTTGGCTATCGCGAGGCCAAGCCCCGTGCCACTGCGACTGCCCTCACGCTTGCGGCCGGTCACAAACGGCTCGAAGATGCGATCGCGTAACGCATCGGGAATCCCAGGTCCATTATCTTCAACCTCGATCTGCACGTGGTCCCCGTCCTTCTCGATATGCACGCGACACATGGGCTGTGCACGACCCGACAGCGCCTGTAGGGAATTCTCAAACAGAATGACGAAGACTTGCAACATTTGCCCTTGATCCGCCTCGATCATCGCCGCGGTCCCCTCGTGCGGTCCCTCCCACCGTACCCCGGCGGCTTCCGCTGGCAACGCATTGGTCGCCGTTGAGCGCGCGAGATTGAGGGTCGCCGCCACATCAATCACCCGCAGTTCGAGAGGACGTGGTCGCCCATAGCGCAACAAGTCATCCACGAACATGCGCGCGCCTTCCACCTGCTGACGAATAGCGGCACAGACCTCGGCGCTCGCGCCTTGGCTTTCAAGGAGTCGCACGTTGGCGGCGATCACGCCCAAGGGATTGCGAATTTCATGGGCCACGGCTGAGGTGAACGTGCCCAGCTCGGCCAGCCGTTCGGCATGATCCGCGCGTTGTTCCTGTCGCGCCAGTTCCACCGCGAGATCGCGTGACCCAGCGTGGCCCGTCAACAAACGACGGCTCATCAATTGTTGAATATGCAAGCGGAGCGGCTCGAAGGCAAGCGCGGCCATGAATAACAAGAAAAGTGCCCCCAGCCGATATTGTCCAAGTAACGGTTCCGAGCCGTGGCTCATCAGCGTCATCATGCCAAAGAGAAATCCCGCCGAGAGCAAGGCCGTCATCGCGGCATAGAGCAGACTCCGTTCCAGCAGGCGGCGCCCCGACTCTTGTTGCACATGCTGGAGCAGGCTGGCCAACAGCAACAGCGACCCCAACACCGTGAACATGAGATAGGGCACGACAATCCCATGCACCAACGCGATCGCATTGAGCCAGGCCCCAACGAAGCCGATCACTCCAGAGACCGCCAAGGTGCGGAGTTGTCGCTTGGTCGGGCTATCAGAGAGGGGATACACGCGCGCGATTTGCCACAAGGGGAGAGCCGTCGCACCAATGGCCAACCCCATCGCGGGCCAGAACGCGGGCCCCGCTTGCAGCGAAGCCGGAGCATACAACAGCCCTGGCCACACGAGCCCAGTACCGGTGATGACCACCGCCGCCGCGTAGGCCAACCACACCAGCGTATAATCGCGCTGCTTGGTGAAATCGTAGGCCGCATGAATAAACGAGGCCGAAACAAAGGCCCCAACCTGCGCGAGATGTTTGGCCACCCCCGTGACCTCTGGCAGCGCGAAAAGGAGGAGGGAGCCACTCCACACCGCGATGGCCGCGCAGTAGACGGTCAGCCCCCGCATCGACCGGCCATAGAGGAGCACGGAGAAAAACAGCAGCAGCGCGACAGATAAGACGGGAATCAGACTGTAGGCGTAGAGTGGGGTCATAGGGTCACACTTCACTCATCTCCAACACCACGGTGGCCAGTCCATCCACATTGCGAGCCACCTCCTTCAACAGGCTCGCGAGTGTCGTCTCCGGTTGATCGGCGAATCGCAGTAGCAGCACTTGGGAGCTGATCTCCTCCAGTTTGACAAGGGCGCGGTCCAACTCATCGCGTGTCCGGTCCCGCATGGTTTGCAGCCGTTCGATGTTACGCCGTCGCGCGCCCAGGCTGCGCACTCGTGGCTCTTCGTCATCATAGCCTTTGCTGCGCAAATCATGCAGTGCGGCATCGACCCGCGTCATGTCGAACTCGCGCGAGTGCAACATCTCCTCCATTTCTTGCAGTCGGTGTTCGGCGACATCAAGCGAGCGCACCATCGCGTCAATCTG
>JABFSC010000372.1 GCA_013140885.1 Deltaproteobacteria bacterium
ACTCACCTGCACCGGCGGTGTGGTCTCGCTCAAGCGCCGCGTTACTTCTTCATCGGTCATCTTGAGGACGGCACGATTCTCTGGTGGAAAATCCATCTTGATTTTGCTCTGTTCAAAGGGCACCTGTGCGACTTTCCCACCCTTGGAGTCATACGGCGCTGGGGCTTTGTAACGTTTGAGGTCCTCGGCGCTGATACCGGCGAGTTTCACCACTTCGGGATCAATCCACGCCTCGGCATCAATGGTTTGCCCTTCGGAGGTCGAGAACTCCAGCATCATTCCTTCCGGTCCACCGAAGTAGATCGACTTGCAGAACCCGTGATCAATCGGCCCCATGACCCAGTGGCCATGTTCCCGCACGCGATCCCGCATGGTGAGCAGGTCGGCTTCGGTGTCCACGTTGAGCGCGAGGTGCTGCATGACCCCAGCCGCCACCGGCGACGCGGTCCACGCGGCATGCGATACGCCTTTGATCGGCTGAATCTCGCCAATCTCGGAGGACGCGACGAGCGCGATCGACGAGTTGTCGTTGAGTTTGAGAAATCCGTGAAACGTATTCTTGACGCCGTGCATCCAGTACAGCGCGACCAGCTCCATCCCACAGACTTGCGTGAAGAACTCGATCTGCTGCTTGATGTCCTTGGTGCAAATCGCCAGATGATGCACTCCATTCGGTAGACCCATGATTGAACCTCCTTTGATGAGAACAGAAATTACAAGAGTTTGGGTAACACTTTTTCCGTGAACGAGAGAAACGTTTCGTGACTCAGGGGCGCGCCGATCATATACTCCAGGCCGATCTCCTCGCGCAACCGCACGAGTTGGTCGTACACCCGCCCCGGCGTGCCATGAATCACCACCGAATCCACATAGCGCCCGACCGGGTCATCACCCATGTTGAGCACGCGCGGGTCGATGTAGGTTTTGAGCAGCCACTGCGCCCCTTGGCGAGCGACGTTGGCGGCTTCGGCATCCGTGGACGCGATGGCGAGCAGTCGTGCCATTGGCAGGTCGCGGCCTGTGGTCGGATGGCCGAACTCCTTGAGCTTTTGCAGATAGAACCGCCTGGCCTCGCCGAGTTCCGTGTGGGTGGAATGCGGCCCGGAGAGGATCGAATGGCCCGCCGAGGCGGCCCAGGTCATGGCCTCCGGCGAATTGGCCGCGACCCACGTGGGCGGGTGTGGCTGCTGCAACGGTTTGGGGAGCACTTCCACATCCTCGAATGAGTAGTACTTGCCTTTGTACGTCAGCCGCTCATTGGTCCAGGCTTGCAGCACAATATCGACGACCTCACGAAAGCGGGGGTAGCTTTCCTCCATGGGGATGTTGAAGGTGCGAAATTCCTTGGCATCGAACCCACGTCCGGCTCCCCAGTTCACCCGCCCGTCAGAGAGGAGATCAAGCAGCGCCAACTCTTCAGCCAACCGGAGCGGATGGTAGAACGCGGCCAGCGTGATCGCGGCCCCAATCCGCAGCCGTTTGGTGCGCGCCGCCGCGTAGGTGCCCATCACGGGGATCGACGGACAGACGCTGTAATCACTGAAATGATGCTCGGTCAGCCAGACGCAGTCGTAGCCGGTCTTGTCCATGATCTCGATACGTTGCAGCGCGCGGTGATAGACGGTGGGCAGCGCCACGCGACGTTCCGGCCAGCTAAAGAATTGTAGGATACCGAATTTCATAGTTCTCGTTTGTAGCCTTCGAGCCGGGGCTTGGCTATAGGTGGACCATCTCTGGGAAGTCTGCTACAGCCAGGACGGAAATTGATGGGCGAATAGAGGGCACGATGAACAAAGACATCGGTACGATCACGCCATCTCCCATTGTCCAAATGTGTTGGGTCGTTGATGACATGGACGCTGCTGCGTTGCAGTGGGTCAAGACGATGGGGGCCGGGCCGTTTTTCCGTATCCCTCACATTCAGTTGGATGAACTCACCTATCGGGGCAAACCGGCCACGCTGGATCAATCTTCTGCCGTTGGGCAGTGGGGAACAGTGCAGGTCGAGCTGTTCCAGCAACATTGCAATAATCCGTCGGGCGCACGAGAGATGTTTGTTCCCGGACAAACCGGCATTCAGCATCTCACCTGGTTTGCCAACGATCTCGATGTTGAGACGCGTCGCCTCAACGCCTTGGGATTTGACACGGTGATGACCTGCCGCCTGCCGTCGGTTGGAGGAACGCGTCTGGCCTGGTTTGACACCAGAAAAGTGTTGGGTGCGATGGTCGAGGTCTATGAAGAAAGCGATCTGCTCCGTCGTTTCTACAGTCGCGTGGCCAAAGCCGCCGCGGGCTGGACCGGCGAGAATCCCATACGATCTTTGTAGTAGAGAACACCATGAAAAAAACGACCACTAAGCAAGACGACATTATGCGCGCCTGGGTGGAATTTCCTGAACGTTGGCAATCGTTGTGGGACACCTGCCAGCAAGGCAACGGACGTTACACCCGTGGTGTGTTCGTGCTTAATGGCAAGAGTGCTCCACCGTCGTCACCGCCACCACCGAGGAAAACTCAAGGGCAGATCATTGCCGAAATGCTGAAGAGTGAGCCGATGGGGTATCTGTCCTAACCTTGCGCGAAATGGAAGATCGCAGGCGGTGGGTATGGAATTCACTGGCCGGAGGTAGACGAAGACTTAAGTGACCGAAAGGACCGAAGGCTTCAAAACCTTCCACGGCAAGAAGGCCGGGCGGTTGGTAGCAGTGGGGCCGGTCAACATGCCGGTGACGCGCCTGTTCGTGGCAGAAGTCATCCTGGAATGCCGCCAGAAGCACGTCACCCGCGTGGACATTCTGGGCTTTGAGTTCGAGATGGGGCTGTTCCCCAACGTGCTGGACGAAGCCCGCGCCAAAGGTATCGACATCGCCCCGAAGTACATCCCCGCCGAGGTGTTCGACAAGCGGGCGGTGGAAAAGAATCAGGTGGTTTTTCATGATGTGGCGGCTATCGAGGTCAAGCCGCACGTCAAGAAGAACAGCGTGGCGGTGGAGCTGGCCGATTTCTCGGTCTTTTATTCCCAGGATTCGATTGCCAACGCGGAGGCGACGCTCAAGGACAAAGCCAGCAAGATCGTGGTGGAGAAGGGGCAAGTCGTGAAAGTGAGCAAGGACAAGAACGGCATCGTCAGCCGAGAGGTGCTCACAACAAAGTGGACGGACTGGATTGATTACTGGGCGGTGGATTTCAACTTCGAGAGCAAGCGCGAGATCGTCCGCATTCCGAGCGACCGGATGAAACAAGTTCAGATGCCTGGGATGGAACGCCCCGAACAGTTGGAACTGCCGGAATACGAGGAAGTCTGGACGGGGGATTACATCTTCGAGAACGAGTGGCAATTCTTCCGCACCAAGAAAGACCGCGCGTTGGAACTGACCAGCGTCTTTCAGGAATGTACACCGGGGCGGCGTAAGCTGGCGGTCAAAGTGGTGGACATCTTCGGCAATGATACGATGACGATTGTGGAGGTTACTGTGGGAGGGAAGAAATAATGGCTTTGTCCTGTAGGGACGCCTGAGTTTAGGCAGGTCGTTTACGGCCTGCAAGCTGAGTCGTTCACGGCCTGCAAAGATGTTGCGTTATCCCCCGTCCCAGCGGGACGGTTGAGGCTTCGGAAGGTAACCTAATGGCAAACACCTACACCTCGCTTCATTACCTTATAGTTTTCAACACCAAGAATCGCGTCGGTCATATCACGCCTGAGATTGAGCAGCGGGTATGGGCTTACCTCGGCGGCGTTGCCCGTTATCACAAGATGACTGCCTTGCAAGTCGGCGGGGTTGACGATCACATTCATGCCTTGGTAATGGCACCTGCGACGTTATCACCGAGCCAGAATGCGCAATACCTGAAAGGTGAGTCCTCCAAGTGGATTCACGAGACGTTCCAGGAATTGCGTGATTTCGCCTGGCAGGAAGGGTATGGCGTATTCACCGTCAGCAAATCGAATCTGGAATCGGTGGTCAGCTACATTCAGAAACAACGAGAATCTCATCGGCAAAGAACTTTTCAGGAAGAGTATCTGGATTTTTTGCAAAAGCACGGAATCGAATACGACGAACGTTATGTGTGGGGCTGATGCAGACTCAGACTCAACCGTCCCGATGGGACGGGGATACTATTGCTACGCTTGCAGGCCATAAATGACCTGCCTAAATTCAACTGCCGCTCCGCGGCGAAATCCAGAGGGCATTACTGTGCCATCACCACCTCGAATGATTTACAGGTAAAAATCATGGCCTTGCATAAAGAATTTCCTGAATCGCCTTACGCTATCCTCGACCCAGCCCTGCGTTGGTTTCCGGCGGATGAATCCCTGCGGGAATCCAGTGCTGAAAAGCTGATGCCGCCCTTAGTGCCGCAACTGCGCCGCAAGGTGAAGGAATGGCGAGATAGCGGCTACATGGGGGCGACCGACACCAGCAAGAGTCTGCTCAACTGGTGGTTCAATACGCCACACCTGCTTCTTCAAGCCGATGGCACGATGGCCGAGTTTCAGTATTACTTTGCCCAACGCGAGGCGCCGGAGACCATCATCTATCTGCATGACGTGGTGGGCGTGCAGGACAAGTATGACCTGATGCGCTTCGACAGTTCCGGCGCGGTCTCCACCGGCATGTTCGACGAGACCTGGCGACGCTTCGTGGTGAAAATGGCGACTGGCTCCGGTAAAACCAAAGTGCTGAGTCTGGTACTGGCTTGGAGCATTTATCACAAATTGTATGAGCCGGAGTCGGGGTTGGCGCGTAACTTTCTGGTGCTTGCCCCCAATATCATCGTGCTGGATCGCATCTACAAGGATTTTCAGGGCCTGCGCATCTTTTTGAAGGACGACCCGGTCTTGCCGGACAATGGCGTGGACGGACGCAACTGGCGCGACGATTTTCAACTGACCCTGCACGTGCAAGACGAGGTGCGCATTACCCGGCCCACCGGCAACATCTTCTTGACCAACATCCACCGCGTCTATGCTGGGGACGACATTCCCGCTTCGCCCGAGGATGAAGAGACGATGGACTATTTCCTGGGCAAGCGGCCCAGCGGCGCGACCACCGACTCCAAAGTGGATTTGGGCATGATCGTGCGCGACATTGACGAACTGATGGTACTCAACGACGAGGCGCACCATATTCACGACCCACGCATGGCCTGGTTCAAATCCATCGAAGACATCCACAACCGGCTGAAGCAAAAAGGCTCCGCCCTCTCCCTACAAGTGGATGTGACCGCTACGCCCAAGCACAACAACGGCGCGATTTTCGTGCAGACCGTCGCTGATTACCCGCTGGTTGAAGCCATCAAACAAAATGTGGTT
>JABFSC010000125.1 GCA_013140885.1 Deltaproteobacteria bacterium
GCCTTGCGCATCTGTTCGAGCGGCGGCTCGATGCCTGGGGGTAGTGCTTTCTCGCGGATGATGTTTTTGAGTTTGGTGATTTCTGGTCCAGCCATTGTTCAGTCCCTCCTTGCTAAAAATTCTTTTTTTGTAGAGACGCCCTGCTGGGGCGTCTCACGGCTCGACTATCGCCCCTTGAATTGTGGTGTCCGTTTCTGTTCAAACGCGGCCAGTCCTTCCTGCATGTCCTCTGATGCGGCGTGCAGATTGAACGCCAGCAGTTCGAGTCGGAGCGCCGTGTCTTGCGGTTGATTGAGCCCGTCGTCCACCAACTGTTTCATGCGCGCGAGACCGAGCGGGCTTTTGTTCGCTAACTTCGCGACAAACCGTTCGACGGCGGCGGTGAGTTCGCCATCGGGCACCACTTCGTTGACTAATCCCATCGCCATCATCTCACGAGCGGTGAGGAACTCGCCAGTGAACATCAATGCCTTGGCGCGGGTTGGACCAATTTTGCGCGGGAGTCGCACAGAGCTGCCGCCTCCAGGAATCAAGCCGAAGTTCGCATGGGCATCGCCGATCTTGGCGCTTTCGGCGGCGATGACGATGTCGCAGCAGAGCACGAGTTCAATGCCACCAGCCAACGCCAACCCGTTGACGGCGGCGATGACTGGAATCGGAAATTGTTCCAATCGCGTGAGGACGCGCAACAGGTCACCTACGAAGTGCTGCAACGCCTGGGGGTCACCGCCGCTGGATTCACGGATAAACTTCAGATCCGCGCCAGCGCTGAAGGCTCTGCCGTTGCCGGTGACGACGACCGCGCGCACTTCGGGGTGACGTTCGATTTCCGTCAGCGCGTCATCAATGCCGATGCCGATCCCTGGAGTCAGGGAATTCAGCGCGGTCGGGCGGTTCAGCGTGATCCACGCCGCTGGGCCGCGTAGATCGAGTTTCACTACCTGTTCTTCCATGATGGTCCTCCTCAGTATGGCGAGTGTGGTGTTTGACGGTGATACGGAGATACACCAACTCACGTCTGGCTGACAATGCTGAAGATATTGAAAGATTGGTGCGGGGGAGGCACGAGGCGCGGACAATGCCCTCGCCCAGGGAAAGGGCGAGGGCTGGGACGAAAGAAAAAACGGATTAGACCACGGTCGTGATCGCTTTGACGAGATGCGCTTTGGGAACCGCGCCAACGATTTGCTGTTGCACGGCGCCGTCCTTGAAGAGGATCAAGTTTGGGATGCCGCGAATTCCGTATTGCGCTGGGGTGCGGGGATTCTCGTCCACGTTCATTTTGACAATCTTGAGTTTGCCGGCATATTCGGTCGCCAGTTCATCGACGATTGGGGCAATGGCCTTGCAGGGGCCACACCACGGGGCCCAAAAGTCGATGAGGACCGGGAGTGGTGACTTGAGGACTTCGCTATCAAAAGTTGCATCGGACACCGCGCTAATGTTTTCCGCCATCTGAGACCTCCTTACTCGTGAATGTTGCGTTGTCTGGATAGCAAAAAGACTAGGTCGAACATAGGGGGGAATCGCGCTCGAAGGAGTCTGGAAGTCTTTTGAGTCAAGGAGTCCTGGAGGCAGAAAGGTACTTCTCCTTTTTACTCAGCGACTCCTAGACTCTCAGACTCCTAGACTCTCAGACTCTTATTGTCCACTGAGTTCCTGCGCGATGTAGGGAGCGGATTCAATCAGCACATCTTGTAAGACATCCCGTAGCGGTCTGCTGGGCTCCTCGAGCTTGGTGACGAGGAGTGAGAGCACCGCGAAATAGCGCTCTTTGGTGCCGAGACTCATCCCGCCGAGACGGGCTTGCATCGCTTTCTGAAACCGCTTGTGGGTCGTGATAATCTGCTTATCGAGGTCTTGCGAAATCAACTCCGCCGTATCCATGTATGTCTCCTCACTCGGTGGCAAGAACGAACTTTCTTTGGTCGTCAGCTTAAAGAGCGGACACGATGTCGTCAAACCTTGTCCCCTTGACAGTCTGAAGGCGAGCCTTTAGGGGGGAGTGCTCATGCGTGCATTACTCACTGGAGCAACGGGGTTTGTCGGGGGCGCGGTCTTGCGTGCGTTAGTGCGCGCGGGACATGAGGTGCGGGTTCTGGTCCGTCCAGACGCGGATCGTTACAACATTCGCGACATGCCGGTGGAAGTCTATCACGGCGATGTGCGTGACCGAGACGCGGTGAATCGCGCCATGACGGGTTGTCAGCAGGTGTATCATGTGGCCGCACTCTACAAGTTGTGGGTCCGTCGCAAGGCGGAAATGTATGCCTGTAATGTCACCGGCACCGAAAACATCTTGGCGGCCGCGCGCGAACAGCATGTCGAGAAAATGATCTATACAAGCTCGGTGGCGACTCTGGGCATTCCCAAGGATGGTACTCCAGGCACGGAAACCACACCCGTGACCCTGGCCGATATGGTCGGCCATTACAAACGGAGTAAATTCCTGGCCGAACAATTGGTGATGCGCGCGGTTCAAGAAGGACTGCCGGTCGTGATCGTGAATCCGAGCACTCCCGTAGGTGCCGCCGATCTGAAGCCGACGCCGACTGGGAAGATGATCGTGGATTTCCTCAATGGGAAGATGCGGGGATTTATTGATACTGGGCTCAACCTGGTCGATGTGGACGATGTCGCGGCCGGACATTTACTCGCGGCGGAAAAAGGGCGCGTCGGAGAAAAATATATCCTGGGAAACGCCAACCTGACCCTTCCGCAAATCCTGATGATCTTGTCCGAGTTGACCAATTTCCCCGCGCCACGTTTTCGCGTGCCGTACGCCTTGGCGTTGTCGGCGGCCTACGTTGATGCCGGGCTGGCGCGATTGTGGCCTTGGCGCGAACCGTCCATCCCTCCGGTTGGCGTCAAACTGAGTAAAAAGAAAATGTTCTTTGATGCCACCAAAGCCGTGCGTGACCTGGCTCTGCCCCAAACTCCCGTGCGCGAGGCGTTACGCAAGGCGGTCGTCTGGTATGCCGAGAACGGATACGTGAAAGGGCTCCGAGGGTAGGGTGGTGGTCCTTGGCGTACTGCTCGGTTTCGCGTCGCTGCTGATCTGGCTAGGGATATGGCTGCATCCAGCGCGTCCGTGGGACTTCCAACCCGTGGGCGATGATGAGCCGATGCCGTCGCCGCCTACCGAATGGCCGGATGTCTGCATCTTGGTGCCCGCGCGCAACGAGCGGGATTCCTTGCCTCACACACTCCCTGCTTTGCTGCGACAAGATTATCCTGGTTCTTTCTTGGTGATTGTCATTGATGACCGTTCGCAAGATGGCACGGCTAAGATCGCGCGCGCGCTTGCGCATGAGACTGCCGCCGTTGAGCGTCTCCATGTTGTTCAGGGGAAAGACCTCCCGGCGGGATGGGTCGGCAAGGTGTGGGCGTTGGAACAGGGGGCCACGTTTGCGCTGAGCACGCGGCACCCGAAGTATTTGTTGTTGACGGATGCCGATATTCGCCATGCGCCAGGTTCGTTGCGTCGGCTCGTCTCGGAAAGTGAACAGCGCCAACTGGCCCTCAATAGCCGCATGGCGCGGTTACGGTGTGTGTCGCACGCCGAGCGTTTGCTGGTTCCTCCGTTCGTGTTCTTTTTCAACTTGCTGTATCCGATGCGCCAGGTGAATGATCGTCGCAGTGGCGTGGCTGCGGCGGCGGGCGGATGTGTCTTGCTTGCTACCGAAGCCCTCATGCGCGCTGGTGGCTTCGCGTGCATTCGTGATCGGATCATTGATGATGTCAGCCTCGCGCGCTGCATCAAGACACAGGAAGTGCCACTTCAGCTTGCCTTGAGTCGAACGGAAGTGGAGAGCTTGCGAGTCTATGATTCCATTGCGTCTCTATGGATCATGGTGCGGCGCACGGCCTTTACCGAACTGCGGTACTCGTGGGTCCGGTTGGCTGGTGTGGTGCTTGGGTTGCTGCTGATGTTTTTCGTCCCGCCACTTTGGCTGATGATGGGAATGGTCTGGAGTATGATGGCGGCGAGTGGTGGCATTGCGGACGTGTCATCAACCCCCATGCTGTTGGGCGTAACGGGACTAGGGGCCTGGCTCCTGATGGCGCGTGTGTACCAGCCCGCCGTGCGCTTTTTTGGCCTGTCGGTGTACTGGGTCTGGACGTTGCCGCTTGCTGGGTTGTTGTATGGCGCGATGACGGTGGATTCCGCTTTTCGGCATGTCTCCGGCATGCGTATTGGCTGGCGCGATCGGTGAAAAAGAGGAATATCCCTGATGTCCATCCCTCCGACGACGGATAGTGCCCCCATTGCCATCTTTACTGCGTTAGCGTGGGAGAGCGCGGCGGTGCGGTCGGTCTTGCGACATGTCCATCGGGAACAGGAACGAGTCTGGCGTGGAATTGCTGGTCAACGTGAGGTCGTGGTTGTGACGGGTGGGATCGGACCGCGCCGGACGCAGCGCACGGTGAACCAGTTTATTGCTACACCGTTGTCCGCGGTCTTTTCCGTCGGGTGCGCCGGTGCGCTCGTGCCAGGACTCACGACGGGACAACTGGTGCTTGCTCCCACGGTCGCCATGCCCGAAATGGATGCCGAGATGCGTTTCGACGAGACGCGGCTTCAGCAGTTTCCTGTGGATAGGCAGCTCCTTTCCTATACCAGAACCGCCGCCACGAAAGCCGACGTGCCGACGGCGGATGGGGCGTTACTGACGAGTCCCACCATTCTGTTTACGCCAGAAGAGAAAACGCGGCGTGGCCAGGAGACGGGAGCCGTCGCGGTGGAAATGGAGAGCGGGGTGCATGCCGCCTTTGCCGCTCGACGCGGATTACCGTTTCTCGCGCTGCGCGTGATTCTGGATGGCGTTGATATGCGGTTGCCGATGGTCAAGGGGTTGACGACACCAGACGGTGACGTGCGTGCCTTCAAGGCGGCGTTCCATGTGGTGACCCATCCGCATCATCTGCCCGCGTTGTTGGCGCTCAAACGCAGTCGGGCCGCGGCTGCCCAAGCCTTGGCGCGTCTGTGCTCGGCGCTCTTTCCACTGCTTCCCGCGGCGGGAAAAGAATTCCCATAGGAACAATTTAAGATTTGCGCGTGTGCTCCGATAGATTAAGCAAGGCGCGGACGGGACAGTGCCACGGAGAGTGAAACAGGCACTGACACTTCTTCCTCACTACTGGCTCTCCTCCGAACGGATTCCGGTTCCCGTCCGCGCCACACCCTCCCGACTCTTGCTTTGACGACTTCTTCCACCGCGCCCCACAGCAATCCCAGGCGGGACTACTACTTCTTCTTTTGACCTGATGATGCGGGCGTCCCTTGTTGCGATTCCAGTTCTTTTTGTAGTGTATACGCGGGTCGAGCCTCTTCTCGTTTCCCAGCGATGAGATAGAGCCGCACGGCTTGTTTGAGGGACGCGAGCGCTTGTTCCCGTTGCCCTTGCGCGTTGTAAGCGACGCCTAAGCCGTAATGCGCCGCGGGATCCCTGGGATTCAAGCGCAGGACTTCTTGGAATTCTTGCATCGCCTGTTCGTACTGTCCCTGGGCGCTGTAGATCGTCGCCAATCGAGTATGCGGGCCACTATTATTCGGATCAAGCTTCAGGGACTCCTTGTACGCGGAAAGCGCCTCGTCGAATTGTTTGCGTTGCTCGAATTCTTGTCCGACCTCGAAATGCGTGGAGGCGGAGGCGGGATTGTAGATCAGCGCTTGTTGAAAGGCACGCAACGCTTCCTCCGATTGATTATTGCGCCGAAACGCCACGCCTTGGCGCATGTAGTATCCCTCCAGGGCTTGTTTGGCTTCCGCCATGTCAGGCTGTAACCGCAGTGCCTCCTGATACAACTTGAGGGCACTTTCCGTCGATCCTAGACGGTCACTCACCACGCCTAAGCGATAGTGGGCCGCCGCGTGCGTGGGTTCCTGTTTGATGAGTTCCGAGTAGGCGGAGAAGGCTTCGGTCCAGTGTTGCTCTTGTTCGAAGACTTGGCCTTGTTGAAACAGCGGGTTGTCCGCGCGCGCGGGAACGGCAATGGTGAAAAATACACAAAAAGTGATGATTGTCAGGGCGTGACCGAGACGCTGAGTCTTCACGAGAACCTCCAGAAGATTGATCTTTTCGTACCAACACCCCGGTGGTGAATTTGTCGCTGATGGAATGCGGTGTCCAGCGGCCACGGTAGCGGTGGA
Source organism: Deltaproteobacteria bacterium (assembly GCA_013140885.1). Lineage (GTDB taxonomy): Bacteria > Desulfobacterota > Binatia > Bin18 > Bin18 > JABFSC01. Next base: position 6,155 of record JABFSC010000125.1, read on the forward strand.
AGGTGGGCGAGTGCAAGCCCATTCCAGGCGGGGCTCTAGGCGATCTAGGGGTTGTCGGCTAAGATCGGCGCATTGATTCTTCCCTGGTGGGGGAACGGAGGGAAGCATGGCCTCATGTGACCATTTATGTAATGTCGAAGAGCAACTCCGCGAGCTATTGGTCGTGGTCAACGACCATTTGAAGCTCCATGAACCTGACGAAGACGCCTATGGATCTCTGTTGGCCATCGCCTTTCACGTCAATGAAGCCCTGCATGAGTTAGGCTACTTGCTCGATCAAGCGGATGAAGCGGAATCGGTGAACTCGCCGAAAGAGGTCGGTCACTAATATGGAGACGCGATCGTCCGATGTGAAAACCATGCCTCGACTCCTGACCGCGAAGAACGGTTTTGTGTTGCACATCTCCCCGTATGCGGGCGTCAAGAAGATCACGCTGGCGAAAACCGCCGGTCCACACCTCGTGTACGGCATTTCCTATACACATCCAGAACGGATGCCGATGATGTTAAGCAACTGACTTTTTGCCGAGGGGAGACAACTCCCCTCTTCTTTTTTTTGCTCCGTCACGGGGCATCTCTCGTGATGCCCCGCCCGGTGATCCGGCCTTCTCCCCCCAGGAGGCGATTCCCCTCGCTCCACAGCCCAGCGTCCCGCCTCCATCCCCTCTCAAAGTAAAAGTGTGTGATTGCGGTGAGGGTGCTCACGAACATCCGCTCGTGGCTCCGCAATTGAGGCATTTGTAACAGGCCCCATTGCGGATCATGATTGAACCACAGTCCGCGCAACTCGGCGCATCCGATTGTGATTGCCAGGTCATACTGAGGGAAGCCCCGGCCTGAGCCGAAGAAGAAGCCGACCGCAGGGAATCCCCGTGGGAGGGGTAGGGACCGTTGGCGAAAGCCGCGACGGATGCCGTGGCTCCCTTCGTTGATCCGTTGAGTGGTGCCCTGGCCCTTTCTGGTGCTTCAAGAGTGTGCGCGTGCTCAACTGTACCCCGTGAGGATTCCCTATGGTCGGGTTGTCCCCCTTGGCTCACTTCTGGTCGCTGGTCCGTGGTCAAGAAGCGAGTGCCGAGGAAGCGGAAAATATAATCGGTGAGGGATTTCGCGTACGGAATCTCTGGATTCTGCGTGAAACCCGAGGGCTCGAAGCGGACATGGCCAAATTTGCTGACCAACGCTTCCAGTGGCACCCCGTATTGTAGCGCCAGCGAGGTGAGCGTGGCGATGGTGTCCATCAGCCCGGAAATCGTGCTGCCCTCTTTCGCCATCTTGATGAAAATCTCACCCGGTGTGCCATCTTCATAAAAGCCAACGTGGATATACCCCTCATGGCCAGCGATGTCGAACTTATGGCAGATCGCTTGTCGGTCCATGGGGAGCCGACGGCGGGTTGGCTCTGGGTCGGCGATCACCACGGGCACTGGTTGCGTCAGGGATTTCTTGTCGCCCGTGCCCAGTGGCTGGATACGTTTGCACCCGTCACGATAAATCGCGACGGCTTTGAGGCCTAACCGCCAGGACTCCATGTACGCTTCGCTGATGTCTAGGACCGTGGCATCGGTCGGCATGTTGATGGTTTTCGAGATGGCACCGGACAAGAACGGTTGCACCGCGCCCATCATGCGGACGTGGCCAAGGTAGTGAATGGTGCGGACCCCACGGTTTGGTTTGAAGGCGCAATCAAACACCGGGAGATGTTCATCGCGCAAGAGTGGCGCGCCTTCGATGGTTTCGTGTTCGTCGATGTACTCGATGATGTCCTGAATCTCGGTGTTGTCGTAGCCCAGCCGCCGTAGCGCGCGCGGGACGGTGTGGTTCACGATCTTGAGCAAGCCGCCACCGACCAGGCGCTTATATTTGACCAGGGCGATGTCGGGCTCGACGCCGGTGGTGTCACAGTCCATCATGAACGCGATGGTTCCCGTAGGGGCGAGCACGGTGGCTTGTGAATTGCGGTAGCCAGCCTTGCGACCCAAAGCGAGCGCTTCCTCCCAGGACTTCCGGGCGTCAGAGAGGAGATCAAGTGGGACGAGCGAAGGATCCAGTTTGTGCGCATACGAGCGATGCTTGTCGATCACGTCGAGCATCGGTTCGCGATTGACGGCGTAGCCAGAAAACGGCCCCATCTGTTCCGCGATATGGGCGGATTGCAGATACCCTTCCCCCGTCATCAACGCGGTAATCGCACCGGCATATTGTCGGCCCGCTTCGGAATCGTAGGGCAGTCCCAGCGACATGAGGAGCGCTCCCAGGTTCGCGTAGCCCAACCCAAGTTGTCGGAACGCCCTCGCGTTGGCGGTGATTTCCTCGGTCGGATAGGTCGAGTTGTCAACGAGAATGTCTTGGGCGGTGATGCTGATGTCCACCGCTTGCTTAAAGGCGACGGTGTCAAATCCGTTGTCGTCGCGCAGGAACTTCATCAGGTTGAGCGAGGCCAAATTACATGCGCTATTGTCGAGGTGCATGTATTCTGAGCATGGGTTACTCGCGTTAATACGGTCGGTATTCGGACACGTGTGCCACGTATTGATGGTGGTATCGTACTGCATCCCAGGGTCGCCACATTGCCATGTGGCCTCGCAGATTTTTTGCAACAGGTCGCGCGCGCGAACGGTTTCGCAGATTTCACCGGTAGTGATATATCGCGTGGACCAGGACCGATCCTCGACCACGGCCCTCATGAACTCATCCGTGACGCGCACGGAATTATTGGCGTTTTGGAAGAAGACGGAGTTATAGGCCGCTCCATCGATGGAACCGTCATATCCCGCGTCAATGAGCGTCCAGGCTTTCTTTTCTTCCTCGGCTTTGCATTGGATGAATTCCCCGATATCGGGATGATCGGCATTGAGCACGACCATCTTCGCGGCCCGTCGGGTTTTGCCACCGGACTTAATGACGCCCGCCGAGGCATCCGCGGCCCGCATGAACGAGACGGGTCCTGACGCGGTGCCGCCTCCGGCCAAGCGCTCCTTGGACGAACGAATCTTCGACAGGTTGACGCCAGAGCCGGAGCCGCCCTTGAAGATCACGCCTTCCTTACGGTACCAGTCGAGGATCGAATCCATTTTGTCGTCGACGGAGAGGATGAAACACGCGCTGCACTGCGGGTGAGGCTCAACTCCAACATTGAACCAGACCGGACTGTTGAACGCGAGTTTCTGGTGGATCAGTAAGTGCGTGAGTTCGTCGGCGAAGACGCTCGCGTCGTCCTCGGTAGTGAAGTAGCCATCCTTGCGTCCCCAGTTGGTGATGGTATCGACCACTCTGCCAATCAATTGCTTGACGCTCTGTTCCCGTTGTGGGGTACCGAGTTGCCCGCGAAAGTATTTGGAGACGACGACGTTGGTGGCGAGTTGGGACCACGGCTTGGGAATCTCCACGTCGTGCTGCTCGAAAACCGTTTCCCCTTTTTCCCCGGAGATGACCGCGCTACGTTTCTCCCATTCCACTTCGGTGTACGGATGCACCCCAGGACGAGTGAAATAGCGCTTCATCGTGAGACCTCGACGTTCGGTCGGAGGTTGCTCCTCGCTTCGCGTGCTTCGTGCTGGTCGGGTGGTGTCCATAGTCGCTTTCCTTCGCAGCTTTTCCGCCATAACCCCGCCTCCTCTTGCTCATTTTGGTGTGGACACAACGATCGGTGTGTTTCGTGTGGGAACACTGACTACCACAATATATGGTATTGTCAAGTGAAAAATGCCCCTATGACTGGTGGTCTAAATTTGCTAGCCTTTTTTAAGAAAAATTTTCCGCGCATGGTGTTGACGCATGACTACCGTGAAAAAATCTCCGTCTTGGATTCCCGCCAATGCCGTCTTGACGACGATGCTGTCGGGGCTGGTGCCGCCGCAACGCTGGAACGAATACCGCGTGTGGGAGGTGTGGGACGCGGTGGTTGGCGAGGCGCTGGCGCGCAAAGCGTGTCCGTCGAGCATTCACAACGGAACACTCTTTGTGATGGTTTCGCACCCAATCCTGATTCAGCAAATGCAGTTCACGAAAGCGAACCTGCGCGATCGCCTCAACCAACGACTTGGCGCCCAGGTCGTGCGCGATATTCGCTTTGTCACTGGGCGTGTCAGTGAGCGGGCGCTTCGCCAGAGTTCTCCCGCCCAGCGCCCGCTCCCGGCCTATACTGAAATTCCCCTCCCGTCGCTGGGTCGTCCCGACCTCGAAGCGGCATTCCAGCGGCTGATTGAGGCGCGACGAAAACGACTACTCCAGAAAGGAGAACCCGATGGCGGAGTCACTACGAGAGAGCCCAGCAAAACGATGTAGCCGGCTCTTTCGCAAAGCCGGGGTATTTCTGGCGAAGGGATATCTCGATCAAGCGTTGGTGACATTGCGGGAGGGAGAAGCCTTCGCCCTCGCCGTGGGAGATGCCGAGAAGGTGGCGCTGTTTCGCGAGGAAATACTGCGGTGCGCACAGCGTCGGAGTGAGCGCCACGTCACCGAGGAACCCTAATGGCCGCCCGCATTGCTCCACGGCTACACAGCGAACGCGACCTGTGGCGAAGCGGCCTCCGCTTGGTGGCCGGTGTCGATGAAGTGGGTATGGGTCCATTGGCGGGACCAGTGGTGGCCGCGGCGGTGATTTTTTCGCCTCACCACGAGTGCGACGACGATATTCCCGCGGTCCTGCCGCAAGGCGTGCGTGATTCCAAGATGCTCACCCTCAAAGCGCGTGAACGGCTCGACACGGAAATTCGTCAGGTCGCATTTGCTGTGGGGATTGGAATGGTTGAGGTGGAAGAGATTGACCGTATCAATATCTATCAGGCGGGGCTCAGGGCCATGCGGCTCGCACTCGATCATCTTCCCGTGTTTCCCGAACATGTGTTGGTGGATGGTCGGACCTTGAAAAACCTGCCCTGTCCGTGTTCCGTTTTCATCAAAGGTGATCGTGATGTGTACTCTATCGCGGCGGCATCCATTCTCGCCAAGGTCTATCGTGACCGTTTGATGATTGATCTTGATCGCCAGTATCCCGAATACGGCTTTGCCCGACACATGGGCTACGGCACTGTCGCCCATCGTGACGCCTTGCGACGCTTCGGTCCGACCCCGGTGCATCGACGGTCGTTTCGCTTACTGTAAGACCGGAGACCGAGGACCGGAGGAAAACGGCGGAGTTCCGTGTCATCGCTAGGAGTGAGGATGCACATTGGTTGACGCTCCAGCCTTCCGGCTTCTGTCGTCGGTCTCCGGTCTTCAGTCGTCTGGCTTCGGTCCCCGGTCTCCGGTCTTTCCCCCCGCCCCCAATGCCAAACTCTTGTGGAGAACGCTATACTGCACGCTGGAGAGGAGGATGCGTATGTCCATTGAAGTGCAAATGCCCCGCCTGAGCGACACGATGGAGGAGGGAAAAATCCTCAAGTGGTTGAAAAAGGTGGGAGACAAAATCGAAGTCGGAGACATCATCGCGGAGGTCGAAACCGACAAAGCCGACATGGAGATGGAAGCACTTGATGCCGGGGTTCTCGCCGAGATTCGGGTGCAAGATGGCGAGAGTGTGGCGGTGGGAGCGGTGATCGCCGTCTTAGGCGAGGCGGGTTCGGGGGTCGTGACTCCCGAACCTCGGAAGGCGGAGTCGCCAAAACCGCCAGTTGTTGCGCTTCCAGTGGCAGCGCCAGCCGCTTCCTCGGAGCGAATTCCCGTGGAAGTTGCCGCCCCAGCGGCTCCACCTCCTCCAAAAGTACGCGAGCTGCGTGAGTCGCGTTCACGTCGTGAAGAACGAGAGCCCGCCTCGTCGGAGGAGCGGGTGTCTGCCTCACCAGTTGTGCGGCGGATGGCGGAAGAACATCACATTGATCTACGACAAGTGCACGGCAGTGGTCCAGGCGGACGCATTGTGAAGCAGGATGTTGAGGTGTGGCTAGCGCAATCGTCACCGCCAGCCGGGCGAGTGCGGACTTCAGCGACACCTCTGCCGGTCAGTGCGCCAGCCTCCGCGCTGGTCGCGAGAAAAGAAACCTTTTCACGGATGCGCGCGACGATCGCGAAACGCTTGACCGAGAGCATGCGCGACATCCCCCATTTCTATGTCACGTGCGAAATCGATATGTCGGAAGCGGTACGCTTGCGGAGCGCGCTCAAGGCCAGCGACCGCGTCGCCGCTGATGTCACGTACACGCATTTTCTGGTCAAATCAGTGGCGATTGCCCTGGAGCGGCATCCACGCCTCAACGCGTCGTATGTGGAAGATGGTCGCGAATACAAGGCGGACATCAACATTGGACTCGCCGTGTCGCTTGAGGATGGGTTGATCGTGCCAGTGTTGCATCACTGTAACACATTGTCACTCCTCGAAATCGCCGCGCAAGCCAATGCGTTGGTGGAACGGGCGCGGGCCGGAAAACCAAGCGGTGACGATCTCTCAGGCGGTACGTTCACGATCTCCAACATGGGTATGCTGCCGATCGAGCATTTCACCGCCATTATCAATCCTCCGCAGGGCGCGATTTTGGCGACTGGGGCGATCAAGGAGCGCGCGGTCGTGCGGAACGGACAACTGGCTGTCGCCCATACGATGATGGCGACCTTGTCCTGTGACCATCGCATCCTCGACGGGGTGACTGGTGGCCAATTTCTCGCGACGCTCAAGCAACTCCTGGAAAATCCCGTCGGACTGATGGTGTAGAGGACAACATGGAACGATACGATCTGGTGGTGATTGGTGCTGGCCCTGGCGGCTATGTGGCCGCGATTCGGGCCGCTCAGCTTGGGCTCAAGACCGTGGTGGTCGAGAAAGACCGTCCGGGTGGTGTGTGTCTGAACTGGGGGTGCATTCCCTCGAAAGCGTTGCTGACGTCGGCGGAACTCTACGAGAATCTCAAAGAGAGTGAACGGCACGGGATCAAGGTCAACGGATTGTCCTTTGATTACGCGCAGGTCATCAAGCGCTCGCGTGAAGTGGCGGATCGCTTGGCCAAAGGCGTTGAATTCTTGCTCAAAAAGAATCGTGTTCCGCTGATAGCTGGGACCGGGCGGCTTGAGAGTAAGAACCGGGTGGTGATCGAGACGCCTGGGAAAGGCACGCAGCAGGTTGAGGCTGACCGTATCCTCATCGCGACCGGGTCAAAGGAGCGGACGTTGCCGGGATTGGAAGTGGACGGCAAGCAGATACTCACCAGTTATGAGGCGTTGGTTGATACCGAGATGCCCGATGCCATTGTGATTATTGGTGGTGGGGCGGTGGGTGTTGAGTTCGCCTATATTTATAGCGCCTTTGGCTGTCGCGTGACCGTGGTCGAAATGGAGAAGCAACTGCTCCCCGGTGTGGATATCGAAGTGGCGCGTGAACTGGAGAAGGCGTTCAAGAAAAAAGGGATCGAGGTGCTGACTGGAGCGAAGTACCATAGCGTCGAGAAGTTTCCTGGCCGGGTGGAACTCGTGATTGAGAGCGAGGGTGATCTGAAACGACGCACGGCGAATAAAGTGCTTGTGGCCGTTGGCCGCGCGCCGCTGAGCGCGGGACTTGGATTGGAAGCGCTGGGTGTCGAGTTACATCGAGGCTACATCAAAGTCGATGAGCGGATGCGGACGACCTGTGACACCGTGTATGCGATTGGTGACATCAACGGTCCGCCGTTGCTTGCCCATGCCGCCTCCGAGGAAGGCATCGTGGCCGTGGAATGTCTGGCCGGGAAACGAGAGAAAGGGGTCGACCATTCGCATATCCCGGCCTGTGTGTATGCTCAACCCGAAGTGGCGGTCATGGGTCTTACCGAGGAGCAAGCAAGGGAAAAAGGCTATGAGGTGAAGATCGGCAAATTTCCGTTCTTAGCTTCAGGCAAAGCGATCGCGGCTGGCCATGAAGAAGGGTTCGTGAAGTTGGTGGTTGATAAGGAGTATGGTGAGATTCTGGGCTGCCATATCATCGGTCACGGAGCGACTGATCTCATCGCGGAAATTGGCCTCGCGCGCGCGCTGGAAGCGACGACGACGGAAATCGCTGGCACCGTCCACGCGCATCCCACGATGTCCGAGGCGATCATGGAAGCCGCGCTGAATGCCGAGGGCCGAGGGATCAACTTTTAACGCTTCATTACCCCGATGGCTCTCCATTGTTTCGACCTCGGCTGTGTCGAATATACGTGCGCGCTGGCCATGCAGGAGGAGTTGTTGCATCGACGATGTGAGAGGGTGGGAGAGGATACGCTGTTGCTCGTCGAACATCCGCCGGTATTCACGTTAGGGCGCGGCGCGGAGGAGAAAAATCTTCTCACCCCACGTGAGGTGCCTGTTCATCGTGTCAGCCGGGGAGGAGAGGTGACATTCCATGGACCAGGCCAGTTGGTGGGCTATCCGCTGATCGACCTCACCAACCATGGACGAGACGTGCATCTGTACCTTCGCGGACTGGAAGCGGTGTTGATTGAAGTGTTGGCGACGTATGGGATCGCGGCGCATCGCGAGGCGGGAAAAACTGGCGTGTGGGTCAACGAGAAGAAAATCGCGTCGATTGGGGTCGGCGTTCGCAGGTGGGTGACGTACCACGGCTTCGCCCTCAACGTGAGCACCGACCTCTCGTACTTCGCGGACATCGTGCCGTGCGGGCTGGTTGGCGTGCGGATGACCTCAATGGCCGAGGTGTTACTCCGTGCTATTGATGTGGCTTCTCTCAAACCTCTCGTGGCGGCGACATTTGCTCGCTCTTTTGGATACAAGGATATGCTATGGCTGACACATTCGTAGATTCCGAACCCCGAACCCTGAACCCCGAACCCGTTCTTCAGCGTCGGCATCCCGACTGGATCAAAGTACGGATGCCCGGTGGCCCCGGTTACACCAAGACCAAGGCGATTGTCTCGGCGTTCAAGCTGAATACGGTTTGCCAAGAAGCCCAGTGCCCGAATATCGGCGAATGCTGGGGGCATGGGACGGCAACCTTCATGTTGATGGGCGAGGTCTGCACGCGCAATTGTCGCTTCTGCGCTGTCTCCCACGGACGTGTGACGACACTCGACCCGGAGGAGCCGCGACGCGTGGCTGAAGCGGCCCTCAAGATGGGATTGTCGCATATTGTGGTGACGTCGGTGAATCGGGATGACTTACCGGACGGTGGGTCCTTACATTTCGCGGAGACCGCGCGCGCACTCAAAACCCTCAACCCTGACTGCACGATAGAGGTTTTGACCCCGGATTTTCAGGGAAATGAGGAGGCCATCGCGACGGTGGCGCGATCGCCAATCGAAATTTACAACCACAACACGGAGACTGTCCCACGACTCTATAAACACGTGCGTCCTGGCGCGAAGTACGAACGGTCCCTGCGTGTGTTGCAACGCGCGAAGGAAGTCCGCGCGGACCTCAAGACGAAAACTGGCTTGATGCTCGGCCTCGGTGAGACGTACGAAGAGCTCTTGGCGGTGTTTGGCGATCTACGCGCGGTGGGGTGTGACATTCTGACGCTCGGCCAATACCTTCGCCCATCGAAGGAGCAGCTTCCCGTTGAACGCTACGTCCATCCCGATGAGTTCGCGGCGCTGCGCGAGGAGGCGTTGGCCTTGGGGTTCCGCCATGTCGAGTCGGGCCCGCTGGTGCGGAGTTCGTATCATGCGTGGAAGCATGTGTAGGGAGTAGCGGAGCATCCTAGAGCAGGAGGGTTGATGATGGCGGAAAATATCTACGAGACCGCATTACAACAGTTCGATCAAGCCGTGCAACATCTTGATATCAATCCGGGCATCGTCAAATATCTGCGGGTGCCCAAACGCGAACTGTGTGTCAATTTCCCGGTGGAAATGGATGACGACTCGGTGCAGGTCTTTACCGGCTATCGCGTGCACCACAGCACGGCTCTCGGCCCGACCAAAGGCGGGATTCGCTACCACCCAGGGACGACCTTGGACGAGATTCGGGCGCTGGCGATGTGGATGACGTGGAAATGCGCCGTGGTCGGCATTCCGTATGGCGGCGCGAAAGGTGGGGTGATCTGCGATCCCAAGACGTTGTCACTCCGAGAACTGGAAAACCTCACTCGTCGGTACGCGACGGAAATTAGTGTCCTGATGAGCCCGCAAGGCGATATTCCCGCCCCGGATGTTGGGACTGGAGAGCGGGAGATGGCCTGGATCATGGACACCTACTCCATGCACCACGGGTTTTCGGTCCCAGCGGTGGTGACGGGAAAGCCACTCGCCATTGGTGGATCGCAAGGCCGCGCCGAAGCCACCGGGCGTGGTGTGGTCGTGACGACCATCGAAGCCTTGAAACGGCGGAACTTGGCCATGGAAGATACACGCATCGCTGTCCAAGGCTTCGGCAAAGTCGGCGCCCCTGCCGCGTATCTCGCGCAAGAGCATGGCGCCACGGTGATCGCCATCAGTGATGTTGACGGTGGAATCTACAATGCCCGCGGCCTCGATATCCCAGATGTACGCGCGCATTTCGCCACGCATCGCACGCTCACCGGATATCCCAAAGGTGAGTCGATCGCGAATGCGGAACTCTTGGAACTCGACTGCGATGTGTTGATGCCCTGCGCGATGGAAAATCAGATTACCGCCGAGAACGCGCCACGTATCAAAGCGCGGATCATCGCCGAGGGAGCCAATGGTCCACTCACGCCTGATGCGGATGCGTTGTTGCTGAAGAAAGGCGTGTTCATCATTCCCGATATTTTGTGTAACGCGGGAGGCGTGACGGTCTCGTATTTTGAGTGGGTGCAAGACCTACAGTCGTTCTTTTGGGGAGAGGATGAGATCAACGAACGGTTGCGTCGCATCATGGTCCGCAGTTTCAATCAAGTGATGCTGGTGGCCCAGGAGAAGAAGTTGGATATGCGGACCGCCGCGCAAGTGCTGGGAATTCAGCGGGTCGCCGAAGCGATGCAGTGGCGTGGAATTTATCCATGAGCCACGTTACGGCTTATTGGCCAACCCCGCCTGGGCGAGGTCCGCGACCACGACCTGGAGCATTTGGTCGAGATGGAGATAATTCTTCGCCGCCGCATGCACCTGTTCGCGGGTGATGCCGCCAATGATCGTCGGATAGCGGTCTGGGTAATCAAGCCCAAGCTCGTGGAACTCGATCACCGGTAAGAGTGAGGAGACGTCGCGGTTCGAGACGAGCCGGAGCGGGAAACTGTTAATGAGATAGGACTTGGCGGCTTCCAGTTCCTTGTCGGTCGGACCCTCTTCCGTGAAGCGACGAATCACTTGCATCGTCTCATCCAGCGCTTGCGTCGCGCTCTCATTCTTGGTTTGCAACGAGACCGTGAATGGCCCGGCATGTTTGCGCGCGCTGAAGCTACTGCCGACGTGGTAGACGAGTCCGAGTTCCTCGCGAATTTTATCCATCAGTCGAGAGCCGAACCCACCCGCGCCGAGAATGTAGTTCATCACCTGCACGGCATAATAGTCGGGGTTGGCGCGCGTGATCCCCACGTGTCCCAGGGCAACGTTCGCTTGCGTGACTTTTTTATCGAGAGCAATACGTTCGGGTTTTGGT
>JABFSC010000525.1 GCA_013140885.1 Deltaproteobacteria bacterium
TGTTGGGCTTTGTGATAACTGTTGCCCAGTTTGCGACGGATTTCTTGATATTCCGTTTCTTCGGTCGGGCCATCACTGCGTGCCTGGTTGAGCTTGTCCTGACTCACCCCTAGCCAACTCCCGCCTGGCTGTTTGGCCAGCAGGCGGATGGCGCTCTTCGAGTTATATCCGGGCGGTAACGTATGTTCGGGACGAGAGAAGGCCGTTTGCCCGCCCCCGTAGATGAATCCCTTGCCGAGTTCCTGGGCTTTTTCTTCGGTTTCCGCGACGAACGTGGGAATGAGGTAGCCAAAGTTTTCCGACCCGGCTTGATATCCATGTTTCGTGGCTTCGTCGGCATAGATGTCCCACAGGTCACAGGTCGGACCAATCGCCGTGCCAAGCCCCACATACGGATAGCGATGCTCGGCGCACCAACGTACGGTTTCGGGACTCAAGACGCCGGGAATCCACATTTGCGGATAGGGTTTCTGGTACGGCAGCGCCCACGGGTTGACATGGCGATAGTGAAAATGTTTCCCCTCGTAGCGCCACGGCCCTGGGCGCGTCCACGCCTGGAGAATGAAGTCGTGCGCTTCGTTGAACATCTCACGGTTGTAGGCTGGGTTGGCATTGTTGAAGAACTGCTCACTGCCCGCGCCCCGTACCCATCCCGCGACCAGGCGACCACGTGAGATGAGATCAATTTCCGCCAATTCTTCCGCCATGCGCAGGGGATGCTTAATCACTGGCAGTGGGTTGCCCACCAACACGATCTTGACCTTCTTTGTGATGCGCGCCAGGATCGCCGCCTCCACATTCATCACCCCACCCATGCAGAACGGCGTGCCGTGATGTTCGTTGAGCGCGACGGCATCAAACCCCAGCTCCTCGGCGTAGCAGGCTTCGTCGAGAAAATAGTTGTAATCGTCCGCGCCTTTTTCACGATCGAAATACTTGTTCGACACGGCGAAGAACGCATGATTCTGAAACAGCGCTTCTTCGGGAACCCAGCGATACGGACGCTCTGTGAAGTAACCGATTTTCATGCTCAATACCTCTTCGTAAAACGTAAAGAGTAAAACGTAAGGCGTAAAACGTAACGACCTTCGAGGTTCGCTTCCCGTTTTCCCCCTTACGTTTTATTCTTTTTACGTTTTACTCTTTTTACGTTTTACTCTTTACGTTTTATGTTCTTGTTATTCCGCCAAAAACGTTTGCACCGATCGAGCGAAGTCGGTCGCGTTCTCAATCTCCGGTCGATGGCCAACGTTTGGAATGGTGACGCTTTTGGCTCCAGCAATGGCTTGCTGATACGCCGCGATACACCCCTCGGGGACAATCGCATCCTTCTGCCCTCGGATGAGGAGGGTCGGGAGATTCCGTACCCCTTTGAGCAAATAGGGCAGGCTGGGGTTGTGCATATAAGGCTCCCAGCCAATGCGCGCGGTTTCCGCCCGTGCGTCCTCGAAGGCTTCGAACTGCTCTGGCGTCATTTCCCCACCGTAAATCTTACTGAATTCCGGGGTGGTCGTGTCAGCAACCGTGAGCCGGAGGTGTGAACGAGCAGTCAAAGGAAAGATATCCACGATCTCGCCGTGCTCGGGTTTGATTCCCATTGGTCCCACCAGCACAAGGTGAGAGAAAATTCTTGGATCAGCCGCCGCCATTTCAGCGGCGATGAATCCTCCGGCGGAGAACCCAATCACATCAAGAGGATCGAGTTTCAGCTCTCGGAGGACGATGCCGTAGAAGCCCGCCAAATCGCGATAGTTACGAATCCAATCAAGCCGTGGCGTCTTGCCAAAGCCTGGCTGCAGCGGAATGAGCAAGGTGCGATCCTTCGCCAGCGCGTCATTCCATTGCATCCAACCAGGGTAGCCTAACTCGTCGTGAAGAATGAGCAGCGGCTTTCCCGCTCCTCCGGTGATGAACACAACGTCGGTTCCAGCTACGTTGCGCGTCGCTTCCGTCCAGGTTGCCATGATGAATCTCTCCTTTCCGCGTATGACTCGCCCATCACGGCCCACGAGCGAGAAGCATGCCAGGCAACACGAGGAAAATTCCTCGGTTTTCTTGTCGCCATCATCACCGGCTGTGTCGAACCGCTCCAAATGATGAGCGCGGTGTATCCTTCGGAGACACTTCCCGACTTGGCGGCCACAGCACGACCGCCTTCTCTCGAAAGAATGGGCGCGCGCTGTCCTGGTACGCTTCTCGCTAGGATGCCCTTGAAAGGAGAATCGGAATGGCAAATCCATCCCCAAAGCTGGCCGGTTATAAGAACATCATTGACGCCGACGGACACATGCTGGAACCACCGGATGTGTGGGAGAAATACATTGACCCGAAGTATCGTGACCGTGCATTGCGTATCCGCGTCGGCGGTGATGGCAAGGAATATCTCGAACTCGACGGCAGGCCATCGAAATTTTTCAATATCAAAGCATTGACATTACTGGGCGGGATGGGGCGCGATGCCGAGCAAATGGCGGACAGCGTCAACAAGACCTACAAGGAAGCGGCGCCTTTCGGTTCGATGGACGCCAAGGAGCGCCTCAAGCTGATGGACCAGGAAAACCTGCATATCGCCCTTATGTATCCCAGCATTGGGCTGACCTGGGAGTGCGAAGTGGAGGACCCGGAGTTAGCGAGAGCCTACAGCCGAGCGTATAACCGCTGGATCGTGGATTGGTGTTCGGACTCTGGTGGGCGACTGGTTCCGATTGCCCATATTTCCCTCAGTGATGGCCCAGCCGCCGCGGCGGAACTGGAACAAGCAGTGAAGGAAGGATGCAAAGGGGCGTTCGTCGCACCGTTCACCGTCACCAACAAGCCTCACGCGCATCCCGATTACGACCCGTTCTGGGCCAAAGCGCAAGAGTTAGACGTGCCCATCAGTATTCATCCCATGGCGGAGCCGCCCACGAAGCGCGTGTATCAACGGTTCAAGGACATGAAAGGGGCCGACTGGTATCACAACGTGCTCGGTGGGCAAGGGCCGCAACAAGCGTTGTTCGTGCTCTTTCACTATGGGTTGTTCGAGAAGTTTCCGAAAGTCAAAGTCGTGCTGTTGGAATCAAGCGCGGGCTGGGTTGGCGCGGCGCTCGACCGCATGGACACGACGTTCGACACGGCGCTCGGCAAAGGCACGCGGATGAAAGAGAAGCCGAGCTTCTACTTCAAGCGGCAATGCTGGGTGTCCGGTGATCCAGACGAGAAAGCGCTCGCCTACATCGTTGATTACGTGGGCAACGACAAGTTTTTCTGGGCCAGTGATTTTCCGCACTTCGATCATCCGGCGGATTACATGAACATGCTCGCGACCTTGGTTGCGCCCATGTCGGAGACTGCGCGGCGGAACCTTCTCGGTGACAGTTGCGCGCGGGTGTATAAGCTGTGAGAACGGAGCCAAAGAGTCGTAGGGTGGGCCGTGACCCACCCTACACTACTCATGCCTTTGACCGAGTTCCTGCTACACGCTATGACTTTCCCCATGCCTAGCAATGCGAATATCGTCCAGCTCCAGCGCGCGGTCGGTGGCTCCTCGGAGGTCATCGCATGAGTGAATCAATAGTGGCAATCCCAATGCCCCCGCTCTTGTATCAGCGCCTGCAACGGTTAGCGGTCCTGACCCATCGCCCGCTTGAGAGTCTGGTCCTGCAGGCACTGGATACCAATGTGCCACCGTTGCTAGAGGAGATGCCCGAGCAAATCCGCACCGATTTGGCGGCCCTTGAACAGCTCACGGATGAGGCCCTGCGACAGGTTGCTTCTAGCCACTGGGATGCGCAACAGCACACACGTTACTCAACCCTTGTGGAAAAGGAACGTGCGGGTACGCTTACGCCAGCAGAGCAAAAAACTCTGGAAGAACTGTATCACGATGCCAATTGTCAGATGCTGCGGAAAGCGTACGCCAATGCGCTCCTCAAATGGCGCGGCCACCAATTGCCAACCTTGGCTCAACTTGAAGCCAGTCAATAATGGCCTCTTACATGCCGGTGGCACTTCTGCAACAGGTCCGCGAGGATGCGGGTCGGCGTTGCGGGTATTGTCTCAGTTCGGAAATGGTTACCGGTATCCCACTCGAAATCGAGCACCTGATTCCGGAATCAATGGGCGGACCGACAGTGCGGGAGAATTTGTGGCTTGCGTGTCATCGCTGCAACAAGTTCAAGAGCAATCGCATCGACGCGATAGACCCGGTCACGCACGCCCCAGCGCCATTGTTCAATCCTCGTGAGCATGTATGGCGTGAACATTTTCAGTGGAGTGGGGATGGGACGCGCGTGACCGGGGTGACGCCCGCTGGACGAGCAACGGTGGAAGCATTGCAGATGAATAATGAATATGTCGTCGAGGCCCGCCGGTTCTGGGTCTTTGCCGGATGGCATCCGCCGCTGGAATACGGGTAAACATCGCGCGACCTTATTACCCTTTTTTATTACCCTCTTTTACGGGGAGTACCCTTTCTTTGCCAGGCTGCGCCGGGGCCATGCCCCAAGCACTCTACTGTCTCTGCGCTTTGTAAGGCTCGCGAGACACGGCGGACCATGTCGCGGCTGACCCCAGGACAAGCGCGTTCAGAGTCCACCTGGTGGGCAAATTGCCGTAACGTCATCATGCCGTTGCCAGCTCCGCCAACAACGCCTGGGCCTCTTGTAAATCCTTCGTGTCAAACCCTTCGGTGAACCAGTCATAGATCTCGACTAACATCTGGTGAGCTTCGTTTTGCTTGCCCTGACTCTGCCACAAGCGCGCCAGGCTCATCGCCGCGCGCAGTTCGAGGGATTTGGCTTGCTGCTTCTGGGCGATGGCGATGGCTTGATGAAAATATTCCTCCGCCTCTTTTTCACCTGTAGACTTGTAACTGTAGCCTTGCGCCTGCAGCGTGAGCTTACCTTTCAGCCGATACAACTCCGCCTCGTAAAAGCGCTCTCCATTTTTGTCCACTACCGTCAGTGCCTCGGCCAACGCCTGCAATCCCTCCTCTACCTGTCCTGTCTTTTCGTAAGCCTCCGCCAGCAAGGCTAAATGGTGCGGCCGATACAATTCCACCCCTGTGGCCCGATGAGCCGCCATACCCTGGTGTATCTGTTGGATGCCTTCCCCTTCCTGCCCGCGCTCAGCTAGTGCCCAGCCGCGCCGAACCATGACTCCTGCCGATAGCGCCGAAAACCCCTGCTCGTTAGAGAGCGTGACTAATGCCTCAGCATCCTGCTGTACAGCCTGTGGCTCGTGCAGAAACTGATGGAATATCGTATTCATGAACCAGAGAACCGCCATACTCGTAGGGTGATC
>JABFSC010000268.1 GCA_013140885.1 Deltaproteobacteria bacterium
CCTTGTGCCCGCGAGCATCAGTACGAGCAGCGTTAAGACATATGGCAGCATCAGCACGAATTGATACGGGACGGTGAGCCCTAGTGCTTGCAGATGAAATTGCAGGGCGGTGGCGGCACCGAAAAACACCGCGCCCGCCAAGACGCCTACTGGTCGCCAACGACCAAAGATCACGATCGCGAGGGCGATGAACCCACGCCCGGCCGACATGTTCTCGATAAACGTGTTGGAGTAGGCCAGGGAGAGCGAACTGCCGGCGATTCCACCCAACACTCCGGCGATGCTGAGCGCGCTGGTCCGTACCCACCGGACTGAGATGCCTAACGTCTCGGCGGCATGTGGATGTTCGCCGACCGCTTGCAGTTGTAACCCCGCGCGGGTGTGAAAGAGCAGGAAGCCGGTCAGCGGGACGAGCAGTAACGTCAGATAGACAAAAAAGGTGTGTTGAAAGAGCGCGGTCCCGACAAAAGGGATCGAGCTGAGAAGCGGGAGTGGCAGGGGCGGGAACGTGGCGACCGTCAGTGCTTGGCCGGTGACGCCAAAGATGCCGCGATAGAGCACGCCGGTGAGGCCAACCGCGAGTAAGTTCATGCTGACGCCGATCACGATCTGATCGGCGTTGCACCCCACCGTCAAACCAGCGAACAGCAGTGTCAACAGCAAGCCGCTGAGGGCCCCACAAAAGACTCCCACAATTGGTGATCCGGTCGTGTAACACCCCAGCATGCCCGCGAAGGCACCCATGAGGAGGACGCCTTCGAGTCCGATGTTGATAACCCCGGCGCGTTCGACCACGGTTTCTCCGAGCGCGGCGAGCAATAAGGGGGTCGCCGCGATCAAGGTCGCGTGGAGGATGGCGTCGCTATTGGTGATGAGGGCGAGGAGAAAATCCATTTTTCAATTTGGGATATGGGATATGGGCGTTGGGATATCGGAGATCGGATTTGGGATTGCGGACTCTAGACGCTAGACTCTAGACGCTGGACTTTTTTTCCCCCCCACCGTCTGAACGTTTCTGTACTATAGGCCGCGAGAAAGAGCACGACCGTGGCCTGGATCACGATCACTAGGACCGACGAGACTCCCGCATTGCGTTGCACCGCGCCCGAACCTGCTTCGAGCGCGCCAAAGAAGATCGCCGCTAAGACGACGCCGAGGGGAGATCGCTGTCCGACTAAGGCCACGGCAATCGCGGTGTACCCGTAGCCTGGTGAAAATTTTTCATACACGCGATGGGTAATGCCACTGACCTCCATCCCTCCGGCGAGACCGGCGAGCGCGCCGCTGAGCAGAAGCGCGCGGGTGATTTCGTGATCGACCGCGATGCCCGCGAATCGCGCGGCGGTCGGATTGGCACCGGTCGCGCGCAGGCGGAATCCGGCTTTGGTGCGATACAACAATACCCACACCAGCGCGGCGATGACCAGCGCGAGCATGATGCCCAGATGTAAGCGTGTAGGGGGCAGTAGCCGGGGGAACTGCGCGGCCACGGGTAGCATGTCCGTTTGTGGATAGCGCCCCTCAACTTCCATCAGTGGTCCGTGCACGCAATAGCTCACCAGGCTGGCGGCGATAAAGTTGAGCATGATGGTGCTGATGACTTCGTTGACATGGCGGTATTGTTTGAGCAGCGCCGCGCCCCCGGCCCATACCGACCCGGCGACGAGCGCGGTGACGCAGACCAGTGGGAGCGCCACCAGTGGCGGTAGGGTCGCCGTATACTGACCGACCCAAGCGGTGGCGAGCGCCCCCATCAGGAGTTGTCCTTCCGCGCCAATGTTCCAGACGCCCGCATGTAGGGCCAAGGCCACGGCAAGGCCGGTGAGTAGCAATGGGCAGGCTTTGACGGCGGTTTCCGCGAGCCGGTAGCTGTCGCCCGCCGCGCCTTCGACTAAGGCGCTGAACACCGTTGTGACACTGATGCCCGCAAGCCATAAGCCAATGGTGATGGTGACGAACGCCGACAGCACGGCGAGGAGCGCGGGGAGCAGCCGCGTGAGAGAAGTCGTCAACCTCACGTTTGCGCTCCTGTCATCATCTGGCCAATGGTCGAGCGATCCGCGAGTGAAGCGACCGGCCCCAGCAGACGACCTTGATACAGGACGTACACGCGGTCGCTGAGCGCGGCGATCTCGTCGAGGTCGGTGGAGATCAATAAGACGCCCGCGCCTTGTTGGGCATGCGCGCGCAGGGTTTGGTGGACATACGTTGTCGCCCCCACGTCGAGCCCCCGGCTGGGGTTGGCGGCGATCAGCAAGCTGGGCTCTTGGGCGAGTTCTCTGGCGATGACGACTCGTTGTTGATTGCCACCGGAGAGCGAGGAGACGGGCAGCGCGGGAGACGCCGCGCGAATACTGAAGCGTGTCATCTGCTGTTCGGCGAAGCGCCGCATCCGCTGTGGCGAGAAGTGCATGCCTGGGCTCAACGTTGTGAGCACGTGCGAGTTCAACAGCAGATTCTCTTCAATCGACAGCGAAAGAGCTAACCCTTCGTGGCGACGGTCATGCGGAATCAAGGCGACTCCCGCCTCACGCAATCGCGCGGGTGTGGGGGTCTGGATGGTCTGGCCTTGGACGCGGATCGCTCCGTGTGACGGTGGCAAGAGCCCCAGCAGCAGTTCCGCGAGTTCGGACTGCCCGTTGCCATCGACGCCAGCGATGCCGATGATCGCGCCCCGGTGTATATGGAGGGTCACCTCGTGTAACGTGACTCTCCCAGGTGTGGCGCGGGTCGAGACGCGGTCGAGTGCGAGCGCGGGGGTGGTGTTCGCGGGTGCCTGCGCGGGGGGTGTGGACGTGATCGCGGGGAGAAAGGTTTGTGGCTCGCCAATCATCAGGGTCGATAGCTCTTCGGGCGTGCATCCGGCGACCTCACGCGTGGTGACCAGACTCCCACGTCGGAGGATGGACAAGCGGTCGGCGAGGGCGAGGACTTCGGGAATCTTATGCGTGATGACGAGGATGCAGTACCCCTCGCTCTTCAACGTGCGCAAGATGCCAAACAGATTCTCGACTTCCGCCGGTGTGAGGACGGCGGTGGGTTCATCAAGAATGAGAATCCGCGCGGACGAGGCGAGCGCCTTGAGAATTTCGACCCGTTGTTGCGCGCCGACGGATAACGCGGCGACCGGTGTGTCCACGGCATCGATGGTGAGGCCGTAGCGTGTCGCCAGGGCTTGAATGTCATGGCTGAGCTGTTGCCGATCAATCCGCTGCCAGCGGCTACCGGAGAGCGCTAACAACACATTCTCGGCGATAGACAGGGACGGTACGAGCATGAAGTGTTGATGGACCATGGCGATGCCGGCGGCGAGGGCGGCCCGCGCGGACGCGAAGGTGACCGGGGTACCGTTGAGCAGAATTTCTCCGGCATCGGGACGGTACAACCCGGAGAGTAGGTGCATGAGCGTGGACTTGCCCGCGCCATTCTCGCCCAAGACGGCGTGAATCTCGCCGGCGTGGAAATCGATACTCACCAGATCAACCGCCCGCAGGCTCGCGAAGGTTTTCGAGAGGTGTCGAGCCGAGAGGGTAGGGGGGGGCGGAGGTGAAGTCATCCGAAAACGTAAAATGTAAAACGTAAAACTTGGAACGTAAAGCGTAAGGCATGAAACGTAAAACGTGAAACCCGAAACCTGAAACGTGAAACCCGAAGAAGTTACGGTTTGACCGGAGAGAACTCGACCGACGGCACGGTGAGGGTGCCAGCGATGATTTGCTGCTGAGCGGTATCAAGACGTGCTTGAGCTTCTGGCGGAATGCGGTCGCGTAGGGCGGGGTTGTAAACGAGCGTGATCACCTTCTCCTTCATGCCGAGTTGCAAGATGCGGCCCGTAAAGGTGCGTTTTTGCACTTCCTGGGCGATTTGCAGAAAGGCGGAGGGAATATCAATCACGCCACTCGCCAACGTGACATCCGGGGCGACGTCATTCTGATTCTTATTCGTGCCTAGCATGAACACCTTTTTCTCTTGCGCCGCTTGAAAGGCGCCGAGGCTGGCCGCGTCGGCGTTGGGAATGAGAATGTCACACCCTTGTTCAATGAGCGCGGTGGCCGCTTGTTTCGCCGCGCCTACGTCTTCCCAATTGCCGAGATAAGAAACGATCACTTGAAAATTGGGGTTGACGCTTTTGGCTCCGGCCTCGAATGCCATGAACGTGCTTTTCAACGGCGGGATTTCCACACCGCCGATCGCGCCAGCCTTGCCAGTTTTGGACACCAGCGCGCTCATCATGCCCATGAGATAGGTGGCCTCTTCGAGCATGAAGCGGATCGGCGCGACATTGCGGCGGACGGTGCTGCCTGAAGTAGTGATGAAGACCGACTCAGGAAAGTCAGCGCTGACCTTGGCGGCGGCGTCCTGAAACTCGAACCCGTGGCCGAAAATGAGTTGGAAGTGGCGGCTCGCGTAATCCCGGAACGCTTCCTCGAACTCCGCCGGCGTTTTGGTCTCAACTTGGCTGATCTCGGCCTTGAGTTCATCGCGAACTTTAACGAGCCCTTCATAGGCGAGGGCGTTCCATCCCGCGTCGCTGACTGGCCCTGGTGTTAAGAGCGCGACACGAAATTTATTATCAGACGTTTGCTGGGGAGCTGGTGGTGTTGAGGTGGCGGCTTGCTCTGGTTGTGAAGTGTTGGAGTTACAAGCGGCGAGGGAAACGAGGGTCAGCGCGCAGAAGGACGTAACGAATGAGCGAAGGTTCATAGAATTCCTAGCGGGGGCATTAAGACGATTTCATCAGTGTGGATCGTCGCGGGTTGAGTGATGATGTTGAGCATGGCGTTGGCGACATCAGTAGGGGAGAGCATTTTGCCACGGTCCAGGGTGCTACCGCTGTTGTCCCACAAGGGTGTATCGACGGCACCGGGAATCACGGCGGTGACTTTAATGCCCAGGGAGCGCACCTCGGCGGCGATGACTTTGGTGAGTCCGAGCGCGCCGAATTTCGAGGCGGTGTAACCAGTCGAGCCGGGGAGAATCGCGTGGCTGGCGATGGAGAGCACATTCAGAATATGTCCGCGCCCTTGGGGGATCATCACCTTGAGCGCGTGCTTGCAGCAGAGATAGGTGCCACGCAAGTTGATGTTCATCATCGTGTCCCAGTCCTCGGTGCGGGACTCGGTGATGGGACCGAACATCGCGCCCCCGGCGCTGGTGACTAGAATATCGAGTCGCCCACATTCGGCGTGCGTGCGGGTGACCAGATTTTCGATCTGGGCCTCGTTGGCGACATCGGTCGGGAAGGTGAGGGCGCGACCGCCACGACTGGTGATGTCGTGCG
>JABFSC010000706.1 GCA_013140885.1 Deltaproteobacteria bacterium
CATTTCCTGGGCGGCGGTGAGCGCATCGCCCATGGCGATATGGGCGATGGGCACCAACCGTCCACCTGAATCCGTGCAGAAATCGACCGCCCAGCGGTTGTAGGCGCGACAGAGCGCGAGGGACAGCTCCGCGTCGATGCCTTCCGCCTCCCATTCCAAGGAAAGCGAGGGGTAAATCAGCGCTTTGTGAATGCCGTCGCGATCCAGGAGCGTCAACCGTTCTTGCGGGTTATTGCCGCCAAAAGGGATGTTGGTGGGATACGGTCGCTGGGCGATCTCCTGGCGCTCTTCGAACGTCTTTCCCATGCTATAGCCACGAGCGAGAAAATCGCCGTGAAAGAATTTTGACCAGCGTCCGTCGATTTCCACGTGATTGGTACCGTTCGGCCCGGTGCGCACCCGGAGCGCGCGCGCACGATACCGGGGCTCCAAATACGTGTCCCACAAATCGGCTGGTTCGTTGATGTGCCCGTCCGCGTCGATGATGTGCGGATAATCAATGGCTGTTGAAGTCATACGAAACTCCTGCGGTGTTGAGAATGGTCTGCTTTCTAGTTGTGCGTGGTCGGTCTGTCAATTGGCTGGTGGTGAAGGCGTAGCATAAAGTTGGCGATTTTCGGGTTCACCATGGAGTGCGCCGCCAGCGGCGGCGCTTTGGCTGTTCTCGGCTACCCCCGGCGCTCTGCGTCACGCCCAGCCAAAGCGGCGTCTCAGCCGCCGCGGTCCAAAGGAGCAGAACGGCTCTCAAATTTATGAGACACGGTACAAGGGTGAGGGGGATCACGTGACCTTTCCTTTAATGAGTCCCCCGCGCCATCAGGTTCGCCACATCCTTCTCGACGACCGTTCCCTTGAAGAAGTCAGGGTTCATGCCCGCCCACATCGTGGCGGGGTTGGTGAAGACAAAGTCCTGGAAGTCGGCCTCGGTGATGACGCCATGTTCCACCAGCTCGTACGCCTCTTCCAGCACTTCCGTCATGTCGGGTACGTCCCAATGGCCAATGTCCGAACTAAAAATCGCGCCGAGGCGCGCGCCAAAGGGATTCGCCTTGCTGTTGAACGCGGTAGCATTCAGTGGGTCATCAGCCTCGCAGCCAAAATAGAAATTGGGCACGAACAGATTCTTGATGTCCTCGGCCTTTTCGATGCCACACCGCGCCCAGTCGTCCAACGTCGCCGGGTCTTCCTTACTGCCCGCCAACGAGCCCAACGTCTGTCGTAGGTCGCCCAAATTCGCGCGCACCATTGGGTCACCATAGCGGCGATGGAGATCAAGCCACAGTTCGCCATTGAGATTGGCCGGGTTGTAGTTGTCCATCGCCTTGCCGTTGCGCTTCTTCCAGCGGGCGATGATGCCCGCGTACAGGTCCGCCGCCCAGGCGACGCCGCCTTCGAGAAAGCCGAACTTGAGAGTGGGAAAACGGCGCGTGACGCCCCCCATGAACAACGCCTTGCACACGACATCGCCAGCGGCGGCGAAATGGCCGGTGTGGTTGTACATGTAGTTGGACGTGGTGCGACTGCCCCAGCCCATGCCGGGCGAGTGAAAGGTGGGCGGGAGTTGCAGTTCCACGCACTTCGCCCACACTGGGTCATAATCGTAGGCGCTGTCGATGCAGAAGTTGTCGATCCAAAACGCATGACGGGTGCTGTCGAAGTCCTGTCGTTCCGCGACCGGAATCGCCCGTGGGACATGGCCAGCCATGATGATGGCCTTCAGTCCCAGCTCATTTCTGACATGCTCCAGCTCGGCGATGGCCTCTTGTGGCGTGTGCATGGGGATGCAGGCGGCGGGCGTCATGCGGTCGGCATAGTCGCGAAAGTAGTCGGCGCAGTACCAGTTGAACGCGCGGCACGTGGCTTGGCGCAGCTCGGTGTTTTCGATGTGGGGAAAGCCCAAGCCCAGCGAGGGGTAGAGGATAGTGAAATCCAAACCCATGTCGCCCATGCGTTCGTGGAGCAGTTTGGGGAGCACGGCGGTGGCGCGGTCCAGGGTGTTTTTGGTTGGCAAGGCCCACCACGGCGAGCGGGTGGCATGTTGCGCGCGTCGTTCGTCTGGCGAGAGGCGATACCAATCAAACAGCTTGCCCCAACTGCCGGTGTTGCGCGCGGTGGACTGGTACAAGTCCACCATCGCGCGGCCACCGACCTTGTTGAGATAGTCCAGGAAGCCGGGCTCGAATTCGATCATGTGGCCGTCGGAGTCGATCACCGGATGTGAGAGCCGCGCGCGCACGGCGGCGGATGGGGAGTGTCCCGTGGTTGGCATGTGTTGTCTCCTTCTACGTGAACGTCCTGGCAATGGACTTACGACTTGTGCGCTAGTCTCACAAGCTCCTGGAGTTCTTCCGGGGTTAGGGTGGTCGCGCTAGGATACTGATTCGTGCTGACCTGCGTACCCTCACCATTGAGAAAGGAGAACCCTTATGAAAACCCCAGAACCAGAAACGACCACATCCCTCACCGTGCTCTTATATTCGGACTTTGTCTGACCGTATTGCTTCATCGCGGAGCAAAGCAGCCTGGTCAGGTTGCAAAACGAATATCTGGTTGAGATTGACTGGCGTGGATTTGAGCTGCATCCAGAAACCCCACCCGGAGGTAGACCGATCGCCGAGCGTGTGTCCCCCGCGCGCTTGCCACAACTGAAACAGGGGCTCCGCGAGTTCGCGGCATCGTTTGACGTGAATGACCTTGAGCTTCGCGACCACATGCCCAATACCCGACGTGTCCTGGCTATCGCCGAATACGCGCGTGAATTGGGCAAGCTCGATACGTTTCGTGACGCCGCCATGCACGCGCATTGGCGAGACGGAAAGAATCTGGAGCATGAGCAGGACCTGCGGGCTATCGCGCTCCAGGCCGGACTCGACCCTGACGCGACCCTCCAGGCGATGACGGCTGAACCGTATCTTCAGCGGATTGATGCCATACGGGAAGAGGCGAGCCAAATCGGGGTTACGGGAATTCCCACGTTCGTGGCGGGTCAATACGGCGTGGTTGGCTGTCAGCCGTATGAGGTGATTGTCCAGATGGTCGAGCGGGCTGGTGGGCGACGGCGAGGGGCATAGCTGAGGTTTATGATGTCCCTTCTTTTCCGCGGTGCACGAGAACAAACATGAAGAACAATCCTTTACCACGGTTGGATGAGCGGCTCGATATCCGCGAGTTACTGCTGCCGCATTGCCGACTCGGTCGCGGTGAGGTGTGGGTTGATCCCATTTCCGGCCACAAGGTGGGATGCCTCGACGCGACGAGTGCTGATGACATCGCGAAACTCATGGATGGCAAGCGCGCGGAACTGGCGATCCACGACCCGCCCTATAATCTTGTGGCGTTCAAGGAAAGGTCCATCACTGAGTTCATTGCGTGGTGTCAGCAATGGGTACGAAACACATTGGACTGGATGTCGCCAGACGCATCGCTGTATGTCTGGCTTGGCGCGGACCAAAAGGATGGATTCCAACCGTTGCCGGATTTCATGATTATGATGCGCTCCCTCCCAGTGAGTACGCGCAGCTTTATCACCATGCGCAACCAACGTGGCTATGGCACTCAGAAAAACTGGATGGCCGTCCGGCAGGAGTTGCTGTACTACACCGTGGGCACCCCCGTTTTCAATGTGGAAGCCGAATATACCGACATTCCGAAAATTCTTCGGGGCTACTACAAAAAGGTCAACGGCGCGATGACGGAAAACCTGGAGCGGAGCCACTCCGAGAACATTCGCGCGGGCAACGTGTGGGTGGATATTCAACAAGTATTCTACCGCATGGAGGAGAATGTGAGCGGTTGCTATGCTCAAAAGCCCTTGATGAGCATTGACCGCATTGTTCGGGCATCGTCAAACATCGGCCAGCTGGTGGTTGATTTCTTCGCGCACTCCGGGACGACGCTTTTGGCGTGTGAGGTCTCCAAACGGCGCTGTTTCACAATCGACACGGACCCAATTTTTTGCGAAATGACCATCCGCCGGCTTGAACACTATCGTAAGACCGGTCAATTGGGATGGCAGAACGGCCACGCGTTCGAGGATACTATTCTCATGCGGTTCGAGCCAACTCCTGAAGAACTAGTGGGTGTGGAGCCCTCGCTAGAGACTGGAGTCGATACGCGAACGAACACTCCCCCATCTCGACGACGTGGAAGACCGCCGAAGGTCATACCGTCTTTTACGCAAACCGCTCTTTTTTAAGTCATCATGGAAAAACTCAAGGAAGCCTTGGATCGGTTGATTGCGACGCTCCCCAATGAAGTCGAGTTCCGACGGACATTGGAGAATCTCTTCTCGGTGTATCCGTTCAACGAATACGAATTCATCATTTCCGCATTGCTGGGGGCCAACAAACTCACATTTGACGATTACGTTGAACTGCGAGACGCCTACATTGCCAGGAATCGGTTTCTCTACCTTTTCGAGATGAGTTCGCCACGAGGTTTCGGTGAGGCGTGGGCGCAGGGACATCTTTCAGAATTGGTTCCCGACATGATGAAACCCTCCAAGAAGCTGGATAAGGACTATAGTGGGGAGTACGACTTTTTCCTGGATGGGACAATCAAAATCGAAGTCAAGGCATCCCGCGCCGTGGATTTCGATACCAGTGAGCCGCTGTACGTGAAAGCGCTCGCGACGGATTCCCCCAAGGATTTCGACATGAATTTTCAGCAGGTGAAGCCCGCTTGTTGTGACGTATTCATCTGGTTGGGTGTCTGGCGAGACAAGATTCGCTATTGGGTATTGGCGTCAAAAGAAGTTGCCGACAACAAGTATTATTCTCATGGGCAACACCGTGGGAATGTTGGCGAGGGGCAGTTGCACCTCAAGCGGGACAATCTTCAGGAATTCGCTCAGTACGAAATCCGTTCGACCGATCTCCTTCATGCCATACGTGACGCCTATCACCGACAACATGCTTCCTAGCTGGGATGCCCCCACAACCCCGCCTTCGCCAACAATGGCACAACCTGTTCACCAAAGCGCGTCATCTCTTCCAACATGGGATGAAACCGCAACAGGAACGTCCTCACCTTGATGTCGAGAAATTCCCGCGGTGGTCCCTCTGCCGTTGGGCCTGGGGCCCTCGTCCAACGTGGCGAGACTTGCTACGAAGTTCACCCCATCATTCGTTGCTCCGAGATGGATCGAAGGAATCGACACAATAAGGACGAGCAAGCTGGCCCTTGGCCCATGTCCGCGCTCACCCAGACGGCTGAGTAAGTGGAGCCGTTGTAACGGGTCTGTCCCTGTTGGAGGGGTCTACTTTGCCAGAGTGCG
>JABFSC010000078.1 GCA_013140885.1 Deltaproteobacteria bacterium
GGTCCAAGATAGGTGTGGTAGAGAATCACCGGCACCGTCGGGAACCGTTCCGCGAGGCGCCGGATATGATCGGGATCCGCTTCTCCTGGGGCGCTATGACACGCCACGGGGCACCCCACCTCGGCGGCGATTTCGAGATAGCGGTCGAGGTCGTGATCATCGGCGCGATAGTCATCGACGGTGGGGTGGAGCTTGAGACCGATAAAACCGTCAGTGAGACGCGCGCGGACTTCCTCTCTTGTGGTCTCACCGGGTCGGACCCACACCAAGGGAAACAAATTAGTCGCGAGTCCTTTCACGCGATCCAGCGCCCGATTCTCGTACCACGAGACAATGCCATAGCCAATGCCAGCCGATGCCATCGCCGTGCGCAGGCTCGACAGGCCCAGTTCACCCGAGCCGCGCCCGCTGACGTGCAGGTGCGCGTCGAGTGGTTCAAAATCGATCCACAGCCGATAATTGGCGTTCAGATTATTATCCCAGCGGCTGCCGTCGGTGACGACACATTCAAGGGAAATATGCCCAGCCACGAACAGGGGTTCGCTCATCGCCAGACCGGAGGAGATTGGTTCAAGTCTGGTTTCGTGGACTGGTTCTTGCCAGCCATCAAACCCGTAATGCAGGCGGAGGTTATTCCCCTCCAGTGGGCCGCGATAGGCGACTCGCGGTTGTCTGTTGTCGTGTTGTTCACTCTGTACCCATTGTATGATTGGCGATTGCATGAGGTTGTGTCCGTGGCTCTGGTTAGATGTGGTGCCTCTGAAAGCTCAGGGCATGGGCACTCAGATGTCGCGTATTGGCGGCAGGTGTCTTTCGGTAGTTACCTTTTCACAAGCGCGGGGGGCAGGGAACGGTCGGCGGTGGCATCGGCTGGCAACTCCTCGGAGGCACTCGCCACCGGTCGCGCGTCCGCGTGCGTGTGCAGTTCCTCGGTATACAGAGGAGAATAATGGCGGTGGCCATCTTGAAAGACCTCGAAGTAGTGGTGCAAGAGATAGCGATCCGTCGGAACCCCGCTCTCAGGAGCAACGATTGTTTGGGGGAGCTTGAGAATTTTTCTGCGTAACCGGACCGCCGTTGCAACGGCATTCTCGGTTGTCTGAGTCGCCGTTTCCCCGCCTGGGGGCGAGGGCGGTTGCACCACCAACGGCATAAACCGTGTCACCCGCTGATTCTCCCAGTCCGGGATGCCCTCAAGAGGGGTCCATAAGTAATGAATGTTCACGCCTTCAATATCATCGGCGTGGTCGTAGTATTCTTTGATTTCGTAGTGCCAAGTCATCGCGGAATCAATCATGGTGGGTATTGGGGGGCCGTGATGGCGTTATGCGCCGGAACAGCAAGGGGCCGGCGTGCCGTACCCCCTGCGAACGTGTTACGCCGCGAAAATTTCATCGAAGAAGTTGCGCATCGCCTGCCACGAGCGTTCGTCGGCGGACTTGTTGTAGGCAATCCCTGGATTGCCGACGCTTGCGGCATTCGGATTGGTGAAACTGTGCACCGTGCCCCCATAGCTGATGAGCTGCCAGTCGGCCCCGGCTTTGGTCATCTCTTCGGTGAAACCAGTGAACTGCTCCGCCGGAATAAAGGGGTCTTCAGCGCCATGACATACCAAGATCTTCGCCGTGGTCTTTCCGGCCTCGGCGGGGGCTTGCGTGCCGAGGCCCCCATGAAAAGAGACCACGCCTTTCACCGGCGCGCCGTCACGGGCGAGTTCAAGGGAGAAGGTGCCACCCATGCAGTAGCCGATAACCGCCAAGCGGCTGGCATCGACTTGCGGGAGCGAGGCGAGTTTATCAAGGGCGGCGCGACCACGGGCGCGAAATTTCACGGGATCAGCCATCAGCGGTGTGGCTAATTTGATCGCTTCTTGCAGGTCTGCGGTCTCGAAGCCGTCGCCATAGGGGTCTCCGGCTAACGCGACGTAGCCTAGCGCGGCGAGTCGTGCCGCTCGGTTCTTCGCATTGACCCCAAGCCCGAAGGCTTCCGGCATGACCAAGACGCCTGGCATTTTATGCGCGGTCTGGTCGTCGTAGGCCAAATATCCTTTGAGTGTCACATCTCCGTCGCGATACTCAAGATTCTCTGTCTTCATCGTCTTCCTCCTTACATTGAGATCATCATAACGTGGTGTGCTCTTTTGACAGTCCGGGTTTCACAAGTCAACCGTGATCGTCCCCCTCTCTGGTGCTATCGATACAACTCCTCATCCTTCAGCGGTTTCTCCGGCAAGCGAATTTGTGGATACAGCGAAGGGATGCCGTTGCGTCCCAAGAAGAGAAAATCGACGGGAATGAGCGGCATCGGCACCTCAATGCCGACATAGGTACTGCGCTGATCGTTGCCAAACGAGACCCGCGTGCCCAGGATTTCCTTGGGTAGCGTGCCGCGCAGATCAATGTGTGATCCAGAGAGCCCTCCAGAGAGATAGGGGAGCATTTTCCAGCCATCGCTCTCATGCAGCTCGCCAGAACTTTTGAGCGTGAGGTCCGCGGCTTCCGCCCCCTGCGTGAGCATTGCTAATCCACGGTCGCCTCGGGTCGCCGCTTCGTCGTACCCTTTCTCGCGAAAGCGCCGCCAGAATTGTTGCCAGCGCTCATCGGAAACGGCGTACACTTTGGTCCGTGGCCCGGTGTCGCTTTGCAAGCGGAACGCGATTTCGCTGTTGGGCAGGAGCGTGATGCCTTCGTCCGTCAACTCGACGTTATCTGGATCACCATCGAACAGGTCCCGCTTCACGCCCAGCCCCTCTGGTCCGACGAGATCGTCATGTTCCTTGAGAAAGGCTTTGGTGAGTTGTAAGCCGCGATTGGCGGGCAATTGCAGGTCACGCAGCAGTGGCGCGGCTTCCTTGGCGGCTTTCGTTTTCGGGTAGCGCTCCACGAGGGCGCGCAGGTGCATCTCTTTTTGCGCTTGATGCGGGCTTTGTTTCGCCATCTCTAGGAGCGCGCTGCCGGCGCGTTCTTGGAGTTTTGGAATTACCTCCGGTCGTCCCGCTAACTCGTAAAAGGTGATCGCTTTATCGATGCGCCCTTCTTTTTCGTAGGATTTTGCGAGCAGGGCGTAGATTTCTGGGTTGCGCTCTTCGGTCGGCGTGCTGTGAACGTATTGCGCGCCTTCGTTGATGACCTTCTCTTGTGGGACGGGATTGCCGGTGACGAGTTGAAACAGCTTCGCGGTGGTCTGGATGAGGGTGAGCACGCCAAACGTCGCCGCGCCCGCCAGTCCCTCGGTGGCGATCTGCGTGCCAGCGATGACGATGTTGTCTTTCACGAAGCCCCCGCCGGGAAGCAAATATGTCAACGTTTCCTTGTTATGTTCCCATTCCGCTTGCTCCACGTTGGCGAACGGATCGCGCGGTTGCGCTCCGTTGAGGTCTCCTGGTGTTTGCAGGGCGGCTTCCACTTGCGCGAGCCCGGAGCGGGCGGTGGTGGACGATTCGTCGATCATCAGGGCCAGGTGGTAATGAAAATTCGCGCTCCAATAATCATTCTTTTCGAACGCGGCCGCCGCTCGTGACAACTCCGCTTCGAGCATCGCCGCCTTGCGACGGGTTTCGAGGTCTTGCACTTTTTCGGCGATCTCCTGCGCGCGTGGGTCTTCCGGGGCGCGACGGAGAAACTCTCGATACAAGACCAGGGCTTTGCGTTCGCGTGGGGCGGGGTCCTTGCTCCCCCATTCCGACACTAGGCCTTGGGCGGACGAGGGGTCAGGCGCGCGCGGCGCACCAAACAGGAGACTGCCGACATCGAACGTCGAGAGTATCCAATTGAAGCGACGCCCAATGCGACTGCGTTGCTCGTCGGAGAGTAATTCCTCCGCTTGCGCGAGCAGGGTGTCCGGCGCGGCATTGAGCGTGGCGATGTCCGCCGTTTCTCGTGCTTGTTCGTCGAGCGAGGTGTCGGCCAAGCCCAGGACATACGAGGTGAGTCCGGTGGGTTGCTCTCCAGTGGTGGTCAACGCGGCGTCATGTGCCGTCAGTTCACGCGCCCGTTGTTCCACCATGTCCGGGTTCTGCAAATAGGCGTGAACAATCGCATCGGCGATCTTCTTGCCGACCTCATCGGGGAAATAGCGGTCCGGTGGCACCGGCGGCGTAAACGGGGTGTAGGTGGGGAGAAAATCGTTGAGCTTTCTAACCAGCGGGTCCGCGGGTTCCTGAGCATGAACACTTGTTGTGAGCAAAAGGAGCATCAGCATTAGGTACGTCATACTGTTATCCTCTGGTCCGTCGTCGGCGTGACAGCCGCGTTGCGCGGGCGGCTGTCACGCGTGGGCTAGCGACTGAGTTTTCCAATGCGAGCCATGTAGGCTTCAAGGGCTTCGAGTTTGCCCTTGGCTTCTAGCTTTTCAATCACGCCATCTTCCTGGGCGACTTGCCCGTACGCGCGCAGGGCGGCGCGTCCGACCTCTTCGAATGTCGCCGCGTCGAATTGGAGCGTTTGTGGATCGTTTTGCGCGACGTATTCTTGCGCCAGGGTGAAATAAAAATCGCCCAACTCAATCTGATAACGATAGCGGTGTTTGCTCTCCGTATGTTTCTTGATGAGCTGATCGAACGCCATGATGACACTGGCGTTGCCATCTTCCAAACGATGGCGATTGAGGAGGAGAAAGGTCACCTTCGCTTGATCGAGGCGTTCTTCTTCTTCTTGTGCCAGGGCGGCATACGGGGTGCCTACGTGCGGAGCTTGTATTTCCCGCCACGCGGCGATGTGGCGGTCGAGCACTTGCATGTATTCGACCGGGGTGGTGGCCGAGACCGGTTGCTTTTGCAGGTCGCGAAATTGGGTGAGGACCGCCACCGCTTTCGTCGCCTCGGTATTCAAGGGATGCCTGCTCTGACTCACGATTTGATACTGTTCAATGGCTTTCTCGTATTCATGGAGGCTCTCGAAAGCCCGCGCGCGCGTGAAGGCGAGAATGTCGGGGTACGCTCCCGGATGTTTGGCTTCATAATCTTGCAGTCGTCGCAGGGTCGCTTTGTTGACGTTGGCGCCAGTGACATCTTTCGGGATCGGGAAGCGGTAGGTGTCCTTCGCCGCCACCCGCTGAAACTCGCCGACCACTTTGAGTAAATCTTCTTCCGTTACGTACTGGGGGTTGCTGTCCTCTTCGCTCTTCTTGGTCGAGGAGCCGAGGCCGGGAATCCAGTCAAGCAATCGCGAGGGCTGCGAGTCTTTCGGGAGCGCGGCCACGGGCGCTGGAGGCGGCGGAGCGGGTGCGGGAGCTATAACGGCGGGTGATAATGC
>JABFSC010000140.1 GCA_013140885.1 Deltaproteobacteria bacterium
TTACCGGGAGTGGACGTGACACTCCTCGGCGGCAGAGAGGTGCGAAAAGTGCCCTTGCTCGCCGCGCTGGAGGCACATGAGGTCGTGCACTTCGCCGGCCATAGTCACTATGACGCCACGACCCCAAGCAAAAGCGGCTGGTTGTTGCATGAAGGACTCCTCTCCGCCGGGGAAATCAGCAAACTGAGTCGTCCCCCATCGCTGGTCTTCTCCAACTCTTGTCAGGCGGGCACAACCGCGCAATGGACGAGCGGCTACCGCTATGAAGGACAAGCCTTTGGCATCGGCAGCGCCTTCTTGCTGGCCGGGGTCCAGCACTACATTGGCACCTTCTGGGTCGTGCACGATGAAGAGAGTGTCGGGTTCGCGACCGCGTTCTACCACAATGTCGTCTTGGGGCGAAGCGTTGGGGCAGCCCTGCTGGAGGCCCGACACGGAATCATTGCCCAAAAAGAGTGGCAAAGCCTCACGTGGGCGAGTTACATGTTGTATGGTGACCCCACCTTCACCTTGCTCCCAAAGACGACCAGAGAGCTTGAGGCCCTTCTCCCACCCCCACATCAGATCGAACAACAGCAGCAGCATCCGTCTCCCCCACCTCTTCATTCGCGGAGAAAGGGGGACCGGTGGTTAGCACGGCTGCGTTTCTGGCGAAAAACCTTCTTCATTCTCGCTATGGTGGTTGTCGTATGTGTCGCCTTTGTTTTTATTCCCCCGCGGTACGAGAGCCCAGAAACACCGACGGGACCATCAAAGAAAGAACGCGCGGCCCTTCAACCTCGTGCTCCTGGGAAGCCAGCACCCGTATCACGTCAATCAGCACGGGCCTCCCAGAAGCAGCGCCAGCCCAAGGCGATTGGTGTGATGACGTTTAAGGCATTGCGCGTTGATCCACATTTTGAATGGATGCGGGACGCCATCCGGGACCACTTCAACAGCCAACTCACCAAGGGCGCTGACCTCCAAGTCTATTCCAAGGAACATCTCGACTTCTTGGTCCAGAAGGAGGCGACGACAGAGATCGAGGTAGCCAATCAACTGGGGATCGCGAAAATGATCTCGGGCAGCTTTTTGGTGGTCGCCGACAAGCTGCGCATTGAGGCGCATGTCGTGAATGTCGAAAATGGCATGTTCGAGGCGTCGGATTCCATCGAAGGACCAGTGGATCAGTTCTTTGACCTCCAAAGACAATTAGCGCTCAAAGTCATGGACCAATTGCATATCACGCTCGCCATTGAAGATGGCGATGGGACGGCGGAAGCGACGGTCCCCAGCCTCAAGGCGTACAAGATGCTGTTAGAGGCGGAGGGCGAGACCGGAGGGACGGCCCCTGCGACGCCAAATACCCCTGAAGGAGAGGACCCTGCGGGAACAAAAGAGGAAACGCTATCCTTCCTCTTTCCAGGTGTCAGCAAGCTGAATGTCGCGTGGGCGCAAGAACTGCCGTCACGGCCAACGACGAAGCGCGTGCCCGAGGAAGAAATTCGCCAGGTAGTGGAAAGCTATCGTCAAGCCTACGAAAACAAAGACCTCAAACTGCTAGACGCTGTCTACCTCACTCTGACACCAGCGCAACGAGAAGCGAACCTGCGGTATTTCCAAAATACCCAAGACTTGAAAGTCACGATTAGCGATGTGCATATCGATGTCAGAGGGAATGAGGCCGCGGTGAGCTATACGCGTGAGGACCGCTTTGTCGATGTGGATACCGGACAAAGCATCAAGCTCGAAACACGGCTGACAAAAATTTTCTCACGCACGGATGCGGGCTGGAAACTCGTCGCCGGGAAACAGGGAACGCCTGCCGCAACTCCCAAATGAGGAAGCCGTAGTACCACGCCGCTCATGAACTGGTTGCAAGTTTACGAAACAGACAAAGTCGAGTAAAGATAAGGAGTTGGACGATAATCGCGAGGATCATTCCAAGAGGTAATGCCATGCGAGTATTCCCCCGTCCCCAGCAGCGAAGCCCGATTCCCCCGCCATTCCCGTGCAGTTCAGCGCCCAAGAGTTCGACACATTTATCTTGCCCCATCTGTCGTTGCCGAAACGGGGCCGCACTGCAAGATGGAGTATCACAAGCCTTTTCCCTCAATCTCCGCGAGTTTTGTGGAGGCTAAAACTTGCAATCAGTTCAACGACAAAACCTTGATGATCCACGCCGCCAGCCAGGCGCAACACGCGGTGGATTTCATCTTGGGCCAGTCACGGCCTAATAAGCAGGAAGAATGAGGTTGGAGACAGCGGACTCATTGCGTATTGAGTCCGCTGTTAGTTTTCGCTTGTCCACGCTGAC
The DNA here is from genome assembly GCA_013140885.1 of Deltaproteobacteria bacterium. Classification (GTDB taxonomy): domain Bacteria; phylum Desulfobacterota; class Binatia; order Bin18; family Bin18; genus JABFSC01. The sequence continues at coordinate 2,297 of JABFSC010000140.1, forward strand.
AGGGATAAACCCTGCAACGACATTCTGGGACGGCTTCAGCGGCGCACCGGCTCTATCAACCTTGGGGCATTCGCCGGTCGCGCTTGTGCGTCGAGGGCGGTCAGTTGTGAGTCGTAAAGTGCACGAATTGGCAGGAACCGTTTGGGGTACCGGTCCATCACGCATTGATCCACCAGGACCCGGAGCGAGAGGTTATCCTGGTAATTCTCGAACAAGGGTTTTTCTGGCTGACACATTTTCTTCAAGACGGAGTTCTCCTTGAAAATGGCCTCCGTTATTTCCGTTAGGAGCGCTGGATCTTCCGTGAAGATACGTGCGCACAGTTTATGTAATTCCTCATCCCGGTTTGTTTGGAGTGCTCGTTTTTGATCTTCAAGGAGGTAACGATTGTGCTCGGCCAGGTATTGAGTGTTGGTCTCCTCGCGCGCCTTTTTTTTGGTGTCTCCCGCGACAAACTCCGGATTGGCGTAGTTCTGTTTGATCGCTTTGAGTAGGAATCCGGTGGCGCTTTTGACCTTTCCCTCTGCTTGGCGTTGCTTCAAGAGGTGAAGCTTTTCCTGAATGTATGTCTCAAACTCAACGCCTTGAGGCCGTTTGCTGCCATCGACATAATCAAATCGTTTCTGCCAAATTTCCCAGGCATCAGACGCGGCAAGACCTATCTCCTTCAGGTCGTGAACAATCCCAGGCATATCTTCGATGTCAGGGAACAAAGTGCCTTGTTTCCCCACGGACTTTGGCAGTTCTAACGTTCGCCTCACCCGAAATTTCAATGCCGTGACTTTTTTTCTTTCCTTACGGCACTCCGACTCTACAACAAAATCAGTAAATTTATTTATTTCTGCAATTGGATCCCTAACTACACGCGTATTCAACCGCTTGAATTCTGGGTACATATCCTCCGCAACCCCCATGAGCATCCGATACGACTCGAGGGAAATGAAGGGAGTCTCGCCATAATTCTTTGTCTCATTCAGGTAATCAACGCAGAGTTCCCATAACGCTTGGGCATGCTTGCTATTGAATTTGTTTTGCATACTGAGACTAATGCGCGCATACATCCTTGGGTTATGCAGTCGCGTTCTCATCTCTGGACTATAAGCATACGTGCAGATACCATTTTTTATCTTCGCTTGAGCTAGAAGGGTGGTAACTCCCCACTCTATCTCCCTGTCTTTATCCAAGACGTTCCACTTTACTTTACAGCCGACTAGCGCTTCTAGCGCTTCTTTGAGATAGGCTTCATTCTTGCTGTCGAACTCCATCACCTGCGCAAGGTCATGGATCGGCATGAAGTACACGTCTTTCAACGGAAGATCGTCGTACGCGTTAGCGAGGAGTACGTTCCAAGCACGCCGCTGGACAAGTGTAATATCGTTCTGAATATGGATCGCCGCACTATGCTTAATGACTTCCTTTTTTACGTTCATGCTTTATCCCCCCTAATCAAAAATATCCGCAGGCGCGGGAGAAGTATAGGTAAAAGACTACAAAATACAATGTTCATTTGTAGCCTAGTTCACCTTTTCCTTTCCCCATATCTGTAGTCCTATCGCTGTCTTCAAATCTTCGCCTTTGACGGTTCCCTTTGAGCCCCCGAGACAAACCGGAGGAGAGATACTCGACAATTCAATTTCCCCATATCTGTAGACCTATCAACGAAATAATAGGAAATTCAGGTAGTCAGCCTTTAATGGTCAGCTTTCCCCATATCTGTAGACCTTCACCCCCATATCTGTAGACCTATCGCGAAGTAATAGGAAATTCAGAGAGTTAGCTTTCCCCATATCTGTAGACTTTCACCCCCATATCTGTAGACTTTCACCCCCATATCTGTAGACTTTCACCCCCATATCCGTAGACCTATGGGCCCAAAACCCTTTGTAGAACAGAGGCTTACAGGCGCGCAAAACTCTTAAAACTTCTAAAACTTCTAAAACGACGACCAGCATATCACTTTTTGTCACTAAATTTTCGTTTTTCCGATTCTCTCGCCTTCCAGTTCCCCTCTTCGAGGGAAACCGGCTGAGCCGGTTTCCCTCCTACACCAGCCGGGGTTTGAGAGCGACTCTCTCCCATGATCTAAAATAGGTACAAATCGTTGTCGGACCATGTGATGCTGATAGTCGACGGGTCCTTGAGTTATGAAAGATTCTGACCTGCAGTCTCAATACGGACACGTTGAGTGTCCCCATCCGCTAGTTAGTGGACCTCTGGCACCTGTTGGTAAAGCTGTGGAGAGCGGCCAATCTCCTCCGATGATGGTACCCAAAGGAGTACCGGGCACAATCGGTGGTGCCCGGGCTCACTCAACTGCACCGGCAGTGACTCCGATACCTTCTTACCGGAGTCGGTCACCTCGGGTCAGCGCGAGGTAACCGTGTGCACGATTCGCCCCCTACATGTACCCAACACGTATCTGGATAATCATCAGGTCTGAATGAGCTACGAGGCTACTCGCCAGCACGGCTTGCCAGTCGACAGCGGCAACGTCGAGGCCCCGCGTAAGAGCTTGGTGACCATGAGTATGAAACGCCCAAAAGCCCGCCGGCAAGGAAGCACCCGGCAGACACCTGATCAATCTCCGCGCCCTAGTTGTCAGCGACCGGTGGGAATTCCGCCATAACTCTCACGCTACGCCCGTTGCGCAACGCGATCCGGCTTGCTGCGTAAAAATATTCGCAGTGTGGAAACCACACCCCCTTCGCAAGAAGCGACTCAGACTGCATCAAGAAACGATGCGCGATGGCGCGTGAGACCTAGCTAGTACCGACCCAGGTGGTGCGACACGAGAAGCGCGTGGTGGGTAATGTTCCACAGTTTCACGGACGATCCTGAAAAGTTTCTTGCCTCCGTGTTTGGCAACAGTGTTTCTGGGATGCTTGCAGCACTGCTAACTAGCGGTGATTATCTTGGAGTTTGCACCTGTTCGCAGGGGGTGTA
>JABFSC010000776.1 GCA_013140885.1 Deltaproteobacteria bacterium
GCGCAGGCCCAATTGCCCCCAGGCTCAACCGTGACCGCGGCGTCCGCGTCTCGTACCTGGGCGAAGGCGTAGACGCGCTGAATGCCGTCCACGCCGCGCAATTCCGCGGTTCCTTCTTGATGCGCCAACATCTCGCGAATCAGCGGCGAGTCCGGGAATGTTTGTCCGAGCCAGCGCTCCGCGTCAGGGGAGCGCGCGAGAATCGTGCCGTTGCGGTCCACCGCGGTCACGGTTGAGCCTGGGGGCAATTGGGCCTGCGCCGCGAGGTGGTTGAGACGGTCAAGATCAATTGACGCCGCTATGACTTTTTGGAGCTGGCCGGCGTCATTGAAGAGGGGATACCCGAGGATCAAGGCGAAGGCGCCGGTGGCCTGGCTTTTTTGATATTCACCTACGGTGAATTTTTGGGTGGCGAGGGTTCGCTGGAACCACGCATAGGAGCTGGTATTGACTGGTTGGGTGAGGAGCACCCCACTGCAGAATAACTCGCCATTGGCGCGGATGACTCCTAAGTTTCCATACGTCGGATAATGTTTAAGAAGGGTCGACAACAACGCCCCGCAGCCGGTCGGATCTTCGTCGCGGACGACGGGGAGGTAGGACAGGGCGGCGAGCAATTGGTGCGCGCCTTGGATCAATCGCGCTTGTTCACTGGCGGCAAGGCGGGCAAGGCCGAGGACACTGTCCTGGGCTTGGGCCGCCGCTATCCGGTGTTGTTCCAAGTTGACATGAAAGATGAGACCGAGCACCGGTAACACGGCGAGGGCGATGAGGAGTAACAACCGGGACCGGAGACTGGCGAGAATCTGCGTTCGCATGGCGTACCCTTACGTCCGCTCCTGCTTGGGGTCAAGAGGAACCAGTAAGGTGGCCCGCATTCCTCCGACAAAGATTGCTCCGCCCCCGGTGGCGTGGTATGACCTCTAAAAGGAAGACTCCTTCATGTCGTATGATGAAAACGTAGTCTCATCTGGTTCGCGGAATGTCTTGTCCGATCGGCGGTTTCTGACCTGTCCGGCATGTGGCTGGGTGCACTATGTCATGACTTCAGAGGAAAAAGCCGTCAATGACCGCTTCCTCTTCCGCTATCAGTTGACTGACAAAGAACGGTTCCTCTACGAATCGGCCTACCGCCAGTGTTTGCGGTGCGAAGCGCCGGCGGATGATTTTCGCGCGGCCGAGCAAGCCGATCTCGCTCGCGCCGCGGATCATCTCGTCACGCCAGTCTACGTTGACGCTGAGGTGGGGACCCAGTAATCCGCGCTTTCGCGCAAGCGAATTCCTGGACTTTGGTCATCTTCACGACTGCATACGCGGCGCGCATCATGCCCGCACCTTCCCCTGTTCGTTACGCCTGGCGTTCGCGACGACGGCATCGACATCTTCGTGGAGACACGCTTTACTCAGGTTTTCCCGCTCTTGGATAAGAAGAGCGGCACCGCTGCCCGTGGGTGCATCCGTAGGAGGAAGCCATGAATAGCGAAGAAAAACCCGATGTGTCCGCAAGCACCACCGCGCCTCCGCTGAGCGAGATTCTCGATACCCAGGCAAAAGTCGAATCCCAAGTCGGGGAGATTTATATCAATTTTGCGACTGCCTTTGGGCAAAACACCGACCTGCGCACGCTGTGGGGCGCGATGGCACTTGAAGAAGGCGGACACGCGGCGCTGCTGCGCGCGGTCAACAAGGGGCTGCTCTCCGGCGTGTTCCAAGCCAAATCGTTTCTGCTGCCCTATGATGTCCTCGACGCGTTGGTGACACGCGTGGCGGACTACCATCGCCAGACCACGGAAAATCTCTCGTTGGACAACGCCTTGCGCATTACCTGGGAACTCGAGTGTTCGGAGCTCGATTTCATGCGCGAGCTGTTAGTGTCCTCCAGTAATCTGGCTGATTTGGGGTTTCCCACCAACGTGGAAAGTAAAGACAAACACCTGGGCCGTCTCCGAGAAGTGATCCAGCAATACACCACGGATGAAAGCTTGCGACGCGAGGTGAAGTTCCTGTCCGCGGAGCGGTTCCCGCGCTGAGGAAGAAAGGAAGTGCAGGAGTATGGAAACCGGGCGTGAAGAAGCGGCGCCGACTTTTCCCACGTGGCGCCGACGATTGGAACAAGCCAAGGAGAGTGAGCTTCCCGACGAAATTGCGCGTTTCACCCAAGTTCTAAAAGCCGTGGGGACACCCATGATCGACGGCTCCGCGGTCCATTTTGTCTACTACGACCCTGATGCGCGCCAAGTCGCCGCCACGGGGGAGTTCAATCAGTGGGAGCGTCGGGGGACGCCCCTGCTCCCACTGGGCAACACCGGCATCTTTTACCGCACCATGGATTTCCAAGGTCCCGTGCGCGTCGAATATAAGCTGATTGTCGATGGCGACTGGGTCACCGATCCATTCTGTCCCAACAACATCGATAATGGGATTGGTGAGAAAAATTCCTATTTCGTTGTCGGCGATCTCCGCGATCCGCCAGAACTCGAGGTGAGCGCCAGCGTCCCGCGTGGGCGGGTGCAAGAGTTCGAGTTCGAGAGTGAGGTGCTCCACAACCGGCGGCGCGTCTATGTGTATATGCCAGCCAATTATCAGGAGCAGCTGAACGATGGCTTTCCAGTGCTCTACGTCCATGACGGCGGGGAATATCTTACCCGAGCCCGGTTGCCCACGATCTTGGATAACCTCATTCACAATCAAGAGATTCCGCCGCTCCTGGCGGTGATGGTTGATCCCGTTGACCGGCTTCGCGAATACTCGGCCAATGAAGAGTACGCGCGTTTCACGGAGACGGAGCTGATTCCTCATATCGACAAAACCTACCGGACACTGGCGCGACGCGAAGGCCGCGGGGTCATCGGCGCGTCCCTGGGCGGATTGATCTCCACGTACCTCGGGTTATCGCGCCCACATTTGTTTTCCAAAGTGGGTGGACAATCAAGCGCGCTGTTCCTGCTGGACGGCGAACGAGGCTCCTCTCTGGTCAACGATTTGCTCAAGCGGTTCGGGGTCTCACGAAGTCCCTGGGGAAACGCGAAAGGACTCGCGGCGCTGGTGGCGGAGCTGCGGACTCCCATCGCCTTTTATTTTGACGTAGGCAAATACGAACCCCAATTTATTCCCGCCCACCAACGCCTTGTTCCACTGTTGGAAGCGCAAGGGTGTCCATGCCTCTATCAGGAGTTGATCGGCGGACATAACTGGACAAGCTGGCGGGCGCATCTCAAGGACTTGTTGACCTTTTTGTGGGGGGAAGCGGAAACCGTGGCGCACGGTAGTGTCTCAAAGGATCGGGACAACGCGGAACCCGCCGCGCGGGAAGCCGCCGCGCTGTCCGCTGAGGTGGACCGTCGCTTCGTGCGTTTCTTTAATGGGTGGGAGATGTTCTTTCGCGATAGTGCGCGGGCCAGTGCGTGGTCACCGGCTGTCGAGAGCATCCATGAGAGTAACCGAGTTATTTTCCGCATTGCGCTACCCGGTGTTGATCCCAGAGCGATGGGCCTCCTGCTCCTGGGTCATCAGCTCATTCTGAAAGGAGTGCGCACGACGGGTCAGGCGACGATAGACGGAGACTCTTTCCCTCCAGAGCAAGCAATGGAGTGGTTTGATCTCAGCCTGCCTGTCCCTGAAGGGACGTCGGCGGAGCTCGTAACCGCCTGTTACTCAGATGGCCGTTTGGAGATCACCGTCCCCGCGCCACCGGGAATCGTCGTTCGGCGGATTCCCATTGAGGTGAAATAAAAAAATCCAAAGTGCCTGGGGCCGCCGGATTTCGTGGTGGGGGAAGGGACGAATGAACCAGCAGCGCCACATCGTATGGCTCGACTCCCCTATCATAAGGGGAGACAGACGAGTGAGCACGTTGTGGGCAAGATCACTCTCCACATGCGCACGCAGATCCTTTTCACTCCGCCAGGAGCTGACGACCAGGAAGTCATCCCCACTTTGTAACGCCTGGGCAAACAGAAATCTCTGCTTTTCTCTCACGTGGTTCGTTTGCTGTGTGATGATCTCCACTGCTTCAGCCCCTCGGCCCGGGAGCAGTTTTCCCTCTAGCACTCGACAATATCTAGGTTCTCCTTTTAATCCGCGCGCGCGATCATAACTCGGACGATGACCGTGGGAGCGCATCTAGGACACACGGCGCGAGCAGGGCGGGAGTGGGGCACTCTCCGAGCTTTCATCGAACAAGTGATAGCGCTTCAATTTCTCATAGAACGTCGAACGACTGATCCCGAGCAGCTTGGCGGCGTGGACACGATTATTGCCAGTCCGCACCAATGCCTGGCGGAGTTTTTCTCGTTCGACATTGTCAAGCAGCGCGTGCGCTTCGGTAATCGCCTGCACGTCCGATGTGCGCGTCGCCGGGTCAAGGGCGACGTGATCCAGCACAACGCTCTCTCGCTCGATCTCCGACCCAGGACTCAACAACACCGCGCGTTCGATCGTATGTTCCAACTCCCGCACGTTGCCGGGCCATGGCGACTCCATCAATTGACGGAGAAGAGCTGACGGAAGCTGCTTACGCGCCTGGTGCGTACGCGTGCAATACTTGGTCATGAAATGGTCAATCAGCAGCGCAATGTCCTCGCGTCGCTCGCGCAAGGGCGGGAGGCGCAAAGGCACGACGGCCAAGCGATAATACAGGTCCTCGCGAAAACGTTGGGCTCGCACCTCGGACTTCAGGTCCTTGTTCGTGGCGGCCACCACTCGGGTATCGACCATTATCCGCTTGGTACTGCCGACCGGACGAATCTCTCCTTCCTGGAGCACGCGCAAGAGCTTGGCCTGAAACGATAGGGGAATGTCGCCAATCTCATCCAGAAATAGGGTGCCGCTGTGGGCTTCCTCCCACAACCCTTTTTTGTTGGTACTGGCCCCGGTAAAGGCTCCTTTGACATAGCCAAACAGTTCGCTCTCCAAAAGAGTCTCTGGAATCGTGCCACAATCGAGCGCGATAAACGGACGGTCCCGGCGGGGGCTCGATTGATGCAGGGCGCGCGCGATCAATTCCTTGCCCGTGCCGGATTCGCCCTGGAGCAAGACCGTACTGTCACTGCCCGCGATCAGTTGGACCTGACGGAGCAGAGCCCCCATCGCTTTGCTACGGCCAACAATCTCGGGAAACTCGTGCTCGCTGGCGACTTGGAGGCGCAACCGTTGCACCTCGCGCGTCAGCCGACTCATCTCGAGCGCTTTCTTCACCACCACCTTGAGTTCATCGACATCGACCGGCTTGGTG
>JABFSC010000137.1 GCA_013140885.1 Deltaproteobacteria bacterium
GACCTTGTTTTTCTTGAAGAGGCCGTCGATCCCTTGGGTGAGCCCTTTGACGACCGTATTTTTACGACCGAGCATCACGGGGAGATCGAGTTTCACGCCATCACAGAGCACGCCATGATGCGCGAATTTCTCTCGCGCTTGGGCGAACCACTCGCTTGAATCGAGCAGCGCTTTGCTAGGAATGCAGCCGACGTTCAGACAGGTCCCACCAAGGGTTGGGGTCTTCTCCACGCAGGCGGTGCGCAAGCCAAGCTGCGCGGCGCGAATCGCCCCGACGTAGCCGCCCGGTCCGGCACCGATGAAGAGCACATCGAATTGTTGTGAGTCAGGCATGGTTTCTTATCGCGCTGTCAAAGTCCGAACAACATCCGGGCCGGGTCTTCCACGCAGTCCTTGATCCGCCGCAGAAACAACACCGCCTCACGTCCATCGACAATCCGGTGGTCATACGAGAGCGCGACATACATCATTGGGCGCACGACGATCTCATCGTTCGGACCCACCACGATCGGGCGTTTCTCTGTCTTGTGCATCCCCAAGATGCCGCTTTGCGGGGGATTGAGAATCGGCGTGGACATCAATGATCCGTAGACACCGCCGTTGCTAATGGTGAAGGTGCCGCCCGTGAGTTCGTCGACCTTAATTTTTCCCGCCCGCGCCCGCTGACCTAAATCAGCCAGTTCGAGTTCAATAGCGGCGAAGCTTTTGGCATCGACATCGCGAATGACTGGCACGAGCAGTCCCTGTTCCGTGCCCACGGCGATGCCCAAATCGTAGTAGTTTTTGTACACAATGTCGTCGCCACGAATTTCGGCATTGATGGCGGGAAAAGCGCGTAACGCCTCGACGCTCGCCTTGGCGAAAATCGACATGAAGCCGAGCGCGATGCCATACCGTTCCTTGAAGGTGTCGTTATATTTCGCTCGCAACGCGATCGTCGCACTCATGTCGATCTCGTTAAACGTGGTGAGAATGGCTGCCGCGTTCTGCACCTGCTTGAGGCGTTCGGCGATACGGCGGCGAATCCGACTCATGGGCTCGATACGCTCACGCGGAACGACGCCTGCCGGACGAGCGAGATTCACTGGTTGAGGAGGCGGTGCTGGGCGACTTGGAACGGTAGATACCGCTTGTGGTCGGGAAACGGTTTGCGTCCCACCAGTTTGCGGCTCAAGATGTTGCAGCACATCCCCTTTCGTCAGTCGGCCTCCACGGCCAGTGGCGGGAATGTCCGTTGGCCGTAGGGCATGTTCTTCAACGAGACGACGCACCGCCGGACTTAATGGGGCTGATCCCTCCACGGCGGAGGCGGATGCGGAAGAAGGGATGACCGTTGTTGCTGATGGTGGTGCCGCGGCACGTGCCGCCTGCGCACCGGGAGTCACGCGAGCGATCACGTCACCAATTTGGACTTTTTCGCCTTCACCCGTGAGAATCTCACTGAGCACCCCGGTCTCCGGCGCGACAAGTTCCATCGTGGCTTTATCGGTTTCGATTTCGACGAGAATCTCATCACGTTCAACCGTGTCACCGGCACTCTTGAGCCAGCGCAAGATCGTTGCTTCGGTAATCGACTCCCCGAGTTCGGGAATCACAATGTCAACGGTCATGGGCACCCCTTCCCCGTCAACGCGAGGTCGATCAGCGCGGATTGTTCTTGCTGATGCACTTTCTGGAAGCCGACCGCGGGACTCGCTTGTGGATTGCGGCCTGCGTAGCGCAACGTTTGTTTCTCTCGCAGCAGAGTCGGCAGATGTTCATGGATGAACGTCCACGCTCCCATGTTGCGTGGTTCCTCTTGCACCCACACCACATCGTGGGCTTGGGGATACCGGGTCAATGTCTCTTGGAGCTGTTTGACTGGAAAAGGATACAGTTGTTCAAGGCGCACGATGGCGACATCGTGCCGCTGACGACGTTCCCGTTCCGCGAGCAAGTCGTAGTAGACCTTCCCACTACAGCACAACACGTGATGCACTTTCGTGGTGTCCACCATGATCGTGCTTGGTGGCGCGAGCCGCTCATCCAGCACCTCATGGAACCTCCCGTCCGTGAAATCCGCAACCGGAGACACCGCGAGTTTATGACGCAGGAGACTTTTGGGTGTCATCACCACGAGCGGCTTGCGAAAATCTCGTTTCATCTGACGGCGCAAGAGGTGGAAAATCTGCGCTGGCGTCGTGCAGTTCGCGACCTGCATGTTGTCTTCGGCGCACAACTGAAGATAGCGCTCCACACGCGCACTGGAGTGTTCGGGGCCTTGTCCCTCATACCCGTGGGGCAGCAACAGGACTAATCCACTCATGCGTTGCCACTTCGATTCGGCGCAGGACAAAAACTGATCGATGATAATTTGCGCCCCATTGGCGAAGTCGCCAAACTGCGCCTCCCATATCACCAAGGCTTCGGGGCTATCGAGGCTGTAGCCGAAGTCAAATCCCATGACCGCGTATTCCGACAATGGGCTGTTAAAGGCGGAAAACGAGGCTTGCCCTTCACTCAGATTACTTAATGGCGAGTAGCGCAGTCCCGTATCATAATCGACTAACACGGCGTGCCGGTGACTAAAGGTTCCGCGCTCGACATCCTGTCCGCTCAACCGCACGGGAATCCCTTCACAGACGAGGGTGCCGTAGGCCAAGAGTTCCGCCAGTCCCCAATCAATCGTGCCATTGGTGAGGACGGCTTCGGTCCGCGCGTGAATCAGTTTTTCGACCTTTGGATTGAGGGTGAAATCTTCCGGCATCGCAGAGAGCCGCCGTGCCACCATCTCAAGCAGATCACGGCGCACCCGGGTCTCGACCTGACATGCGTGACTCCGCGTGAAGCCGCGCCACACGCCTCCCAAGGTCTCGGCGGGCGCGTGATATGGGGTACTTTGCACGGTATCGCGCGCTTCTTGCAGGCGTTGACGAAACGAACGTTCGATCTCCTTGACCTCGTCCACCGCCAGGACATTTTGGTCCAGGAGTTTCTCGCGATACAACCAGGCGACATGCGGATGATCCTTAATCGCGCGGTACATGCGCGGCTGCGTGAAGCTGGGCTCATCCCCTTCGTTGTGGCCGTAGCGGCGATAACAGAACATATCGATGACCACGTCACGCTTGAACGTTTGGCGATAATCAAGAGCGAGCAAGGCCACGCGAATCACCGCTTCGGGATCGTCGCCATTGACGTGGAAAATCGGCGCTTGCAGGGACTTGGCGATGTCGGTGGTGTAGGGGCCCGAATAGCCATCTTCGGGATCGGTCGTGAAGCCAATCTGGTTGTTGATGATGATATGAATCGTACCGCCCGTGGTGTAGCCACGGAGCTGTGACAGATTGAGGGTTTCGCTCACCACCCCTTGTCCGGCGAAGGCGGCGTTCCCATGCAGTAGGAGGGGGACGATGCGCGTCCGTTCATGGTCCGCGCAGCGATCCTGCTTCGCCCGCACACGGCCTTCAACCACGGGGTCCACTGTTTCCAGGTGGCTGGGATTCGCGGTCAGCGTCAGATGAATCGATTTGCCATTACGCGCGGCATGATCGGCGGAGAATCCTAGATGATATTTGACATCACCGCTCCCCATCATGGTGCTGGGGTCAACATTGCCCTCGAATTCGGAAAAGATTTTCTCGTAGGATTTGCCCAGGATGTTGACGAGCATGTTGAGTCGGCCACGGTGGGGCATGCCAATGACAATTTCTTCCACCCCTTGGGTCGCGGCATGTTCGATCAGCTCATCAACCAACGGAACGATGGCCTCGGCGCCTTCCAGCGAGAAGCGTTTATGGCCAACAAATTTGGTATGGAGAAAAGCCTCAAAGGCTTCGGCGGCGTAGAGTTTTTCCAGAATGGCGCGCTTCGCCTCCCCGGTGAATACCAGGTGCTTGCGTTTATCCTCAATGCGCTCTTGGATCCATCGTCGCTGTTCGGGGTCTTGCATGTGCATGTACTCCACCCCGATCGTGCCACAGTAGGCGTCGCGGAGTGTGGAGAGAATGCCGCGCAAGGTGAGCGCGGGCATACCAAAGAGACGCGCGATGCTGAATTCCTTGTCTAAATCCTCGATCGTGAATCCATGATAGCCAGCTTCCAGTTCAGGATGGGAACGTTTCGGCATGATGCCCAAGGGATCGAGTGTCGCGTGCAAATGGCCACGTTCCCGATAGGCATCGATCAATTGCAACACACGGGCCTGTCGTTCGATATCCGCGGTGGTGGTTTTGGTGTCAGCCTTCGTACCAGACGGGCTCGACACCGCCCCGTTAGCGAGGTGGGCGAAGTAGTCTCGCCACTCCTCGTCCACGGTTTCGGGATTCGCCAGGTATTGCTGGTACAGCTCTTCAACAAACGGGGCATTCTCATTGAGCACCGCGAGCCCAGCGAAAGTGTGGCCGGTCCCATTGACCGTCTCTGTTGCAACGGATTCCATCGTGTTCATTCTTCAGTCTCCGACTTCCACCACCATCTCGATCTCGACCGCGATCCCAAAGGGGAGTTGATACATGCCAACCGCGGAACGAGCGTGTCGCCCACGTTCTCCGTAGAGGTCCACTAAGAGATCGGATGCCCCGTTGATAACTTTAGGCTGATCGGGGAAATCCTCGGTGCAATTCACAAACCCCAGGAGTTTGACCACCCGTCGCACCTTGTCGAGGTCGCCGATGATGCCTTTGATGGACTGCAGAATGTTGAGCATGACGACCTTCGCGGCGTCATATCCTTGCTCGACGGTTAAATCACGCCCGACTTTTCCGCGAATATAGTGGGGCTTACCGTCCTGGATCGTCACCGGACCATGTCCAGAGATGAACAACAGGTTACCGGTCCGCACCACGGGCACGTAATTCGCGACCGGTGTTGGCGCGACTGGCAGTGACAATCCCAACGCGGCGAGTTTCTTTTCAACTTCCATACGTAGCTCCTTATGGTGGAAACAGGTCTGAGTAGGAGTCAAGTGATTTCTAGAAAGGATATCCCATGTAGCCTGGATGGAGCGGAGCGGAATCCGGGGTGTCCTGCGCGGAACCTGGATTCCGCTCCGCTTCATCCAGGCTACCCTGAAACAGAATATTTTTTTGGAGAACTCACCTCAGCATCTCAAGAATGTAGGCTGGGATTCCCTACTCTGGGAGCAGATCGCCCGAGCCACCCATTTCCTTTGGCACATCGCGCATCTTCGGCACGCCGTCCTTAATTTTCAGCACGGTCTCTTGGTAATGCACGTGA
>JABFSC010000168.1 GCA_013140885.1 Deltaproteobacteria bacterium
GGTTTGGGGCGTTCGAGATAATCGACTACCTCGGCATTGGTGTTAATCCGGAGACCCCCAAACGTGAAGGTGATGCCCAGCGAGACGGGATAGGCGAGAAACGGTGGCTCGTCCAGCCGAGTCGCCCAATTGGTTTTCTCTGGTCGCAAGCCGCTGGTACGCTTCCCGTCCAAGATGTCGGGATTGAACGCGCCATCCTGCACGGCGGCATTGTAGTCTTCCAAGGTCTTGAGCATGACCGCGTTGCGAATCCCCAGCGCGCGATAGCGCTCTTCGATGCGAGCCACTAATTCCGACAGCGTATCCGCTGTGACCGGGGTGCCGGTGTTGTAGCGCGTCTCCAGCAGCGGGGTCGTCTTGCGGTCGAAAATCTGAAAGATCACCGCCCCGCGTTCCTGGAGAATCTGTCGCCCCATCTTCGCGTAGGTGTACAAATTGAAATCTTCTCCTTCATCGACAAACCGCTCACCATCGAGATTGACCATGACCGAGAATGGATAGGATAAGCGATTCGTCTTGTCGGTGAGGCGTAACTCGCCATACGTCGGTGCGTCCGCGTCAATCGGGGTCGCGTGACATCCCGCCCATTCACCATAGCTCTGTGCCCCGGAGTCGAACGCGGCGCGCAACATGTCACCGGTGTCGAACCGCGTGCCACGCACTTTGACCAAGCTCCACGCTGGTCCCAGATACGCTGTCCGCATCTCTGGATTGGCTTGGAATCCGCCACTGCCAAGAATTAACGCGCGACAGTTGAGCACCTGAAGACCGTTGGGGCCACGTACTTCGACGCCGGTGACGCGACCGTCCGCCGCCATGACGATCCGTTGCGCTTGGGTTTCGTAGAGCATGGGAATGTCGGCTTCCTCGACGAGACGAAAGAGGGTGGTCGAAAGAATCACGCCCTCACCCTTCACCCGCAGCGCGCCACCGAGGGGGAGTTTCACTTGAGATGCCCCAGGAATCGTGACCGCGCCCACCGCGCGATTAAACTCCCACGGTACGCCGAGGTCGGCCATCCAGCGCACGGTGTCATACGAGCGATCAATCAGGACTGAGGTCAATTCCGGGTCCGCTCGTCCACCGGTCACGCGGGCAATATCCTTTTGATACGTGGCGGGAAGGTACGGGTCGGCGACGACCGTCTCCGGGCTATCATGTTGGCGGACAATAGGCACCAAATCCGCGAGATTGCTGTAGGTGCAGCGGAAGACGCCGCCACTAAATCGCGTATTGCCACCCCGTAATTTGAGCGGCGCTTTTTCCAGCACCGCGACTCGGGCTCCACCGGCGCTCGCCGCGAGCGCCGCCGTCAAGGCCGCATTGCCCGCACCCACCACCACCACATCGAATGTTTCGTTCCCTGAGTGTGACACGTAACCCCTCCTTGCTTTCCGTCGCATTAAGAACAAAAAAGGGGGCTCCGTCAATTCGGAGGGAAGTGTATGCGCATAGGTGGATTCACGGTTGAGCCGCTACTCTTGTTGTTAGTCTTCGTGCCCGTGGCGATTGTGTGTGAGTTGGTGCACGCGGATCCGGTCTGGATTTTCGTCACCGCGGCGCTGGCGATTATTCCTTTGGCGGGCCTGATGGGCAAAGCCACCGAGCATTTGTCCGAGCACATGGGAGCCGGACTCGGTGGACTGCTCAACGCGACGTTTGGCAATGCCGCTGAACTCATCATTGCGGTCATTGCCTTACGAGCGGGCCTACTCGACGTGGTCAAAGCGTCGATCACCGGGTCGATCATCGGCAACATTTTGCTGGTGCTGGGATTAAGCGCGCTCGCGGGCGGCGTGAAATTCGAGCGACAAGCGTTCAACCGCACCGCCGCCGGCCTAGGCGCGACCGCCTTGGTGCTCAGCGCGATTGGCCTCATCGTGCCAGCGTTGTTTCATTTCGTGGTGCGGGGGAATCCCGCCGCGCATGAACGGGAACTCAGCCTTGAAATCGCCATTGTCCTGTTCATCACGTACATCCTGAGCCTGGTGTTCGCGCTCCACACGCATAAGCATCTCTATTCCGGCACGCCGACCGAAGCCCAAGCGCATGATGCCGATGAAGCACTTGGCGTGACCGGGTGGAGTACCAAGAAATCGATCTCCGTCCTTTTAGGAGCGACGGCCTTTGTCGCGCTGATGAGTGAGTTCTTGGTTGGTGCCGTCGAACATACGGCGCGCACGTTTGGGATGACCGATGTATTTGTCGGGGTGATTCTGGTGGCTATCATCGGCAATGCGGCGGAGCACAGTACCGCTATTCTCATGGCAATGAAGAATCAAATGGACTTGGCGATCAACATCGCGGTTGGGTCCAGCATTCAGATCGCGCTGTTTGTCGCGCCGCTGTTGGTGTTCGCGGGGTACGCCTTTGGGCAACCGATGGATTTGTTGTTCAGTCCATTCGAGGTGATGGCAGTCGCGCTCTCGGTGGGGATCGTGAGCTTGGTCTCGCTGGATGGGGAATCGAACTGGATGGAAGGCGTGCAGTTGCTGGCGGTGTATGTCATCCTGGGCTTGGCGTTTTACTTCTTACCCGAGGCGGTCCCGCAATCCGCTCTTCACTAATTTTGCGGTAACGCAACCCCCCTGCCGCCTTTGACTTTGTCCAAGAGAGACTCTAGGGAGAGGGACAGTGCAAGGAAGCGCTACTCGTCCTCCTATGCGTCTAAATCTTGAGTAGCGCGTTTGGAGGAAAAGAAAGTACATGGAACAGCAACAACTGACCGTCGGCGTTTTGGCCAGTGAAGAAGGAGCAGAGCCTCCATTACGAGAATCCTCCGTCACCCCACGCAAGAGCGAATTACAACCCCACCAGCTCTCTCCCCTGTTAGTTTGGGCCGTGGTCTTCTGTGACATCGGCACCTCGGTCTATTACGTCCCTGGTATTCTCTACTCGCAAGTTGGCGCCATGGCCCCACTCTTTGTCGTGATGACGACCGTGGGCTTTCTGTTCCTGAGCGCGAAGTATGTCGAGATTTCGTGGCGCAATCCCGAAGGCGGTGGAGTGGTCACGGTCGCGACGAAAGCCTTCAATCCCCGCTGGGGCTGTCTCGGCGGCATGCTGATTACCGTCGATTACTTTCTGACCTCGGCGATCTCCGCCGTGTCGGGCATGCAATACCTGGGCAGCCTGTTCCCCTTCGTGGATGCCCATATCGTGTTGCTCGCCGGTGGGGCGCTGGTGTTGCTCGCGATGGTCAACGTGATTGGCATTCGCGAAAGCGCGGTCTTGTCGCTCTTCATGGCCTGCGCCGCCTTGGTCGTCAATCTCGTGGTGATCGGGGTCACGCTCATCGCCATTGGCCCGCCGGAGTGGACCACGATCGTCAAGCATCTGCGGCCTGAGCATCCCTTGCCATGGTCGGTGCTCCTGATTGGGTTCGGCAGTTCCTGGCTCGCCTTTTCGGGGCTCGAAAGTATTAGTCAGTTGAGTCCCGCGATGCGCCTGCCCACCAAAACCACGGCGCGCAACGGCATGTTGCTGGTCGTCGCCTCCATCCTCATCACCTCTCCGTTGTTGACGCTCTTTTCGGTGGCCTTGCTGCCGAATGAGGTGAAGCTCCATGAAAGCGAACGGTTCATTTCCGAGCTGGGGGCCTTGTGGGGAGGCTTACCGATTAAAATCCTGGTGGTGAGCACGGCGTCCACCTTGCTGCTGTTCGCCGCGAACACCGCCATCATCGGCGGCTATCATGTCTTCCTCGCGCTGGCGGCGCGCGGATTTCTGCCGATGGTGGTGACCCTACGGAACCAACGCTTTGGCACCCCGCATTTCGCCATCGCCATCACCACGATCGTGCCCATCGTCGTGATTATGTTCACCGCGGGCCAACTCACGCTCCTGGGCGATATGTACGCGTTTGGATTGCTAGGGGCGTTCGTCCTCAGTTCCGCAGGGCTAGATGTGATTCGCTGGCATCAGCACCAGCGTGGGGCCACATTCTGGATCGGTGTCGCGACCACCCTCATGGTGCTGGTCGCGTGGTCCGTGAACTTAGTGACCAAACAACTGGCGACGTTCTTTGGTGGCGGCATTGTCCTTGTCGGGATGACGATCGCCGTGGCCACGCAACAGGGGCGATTCGCGGATGTGTTCTATCGCATTCCGTTCTTCGCGCGACTCGCCACGCGCCGGATTTCCGAGGCGGAACGAGAAACCGAGGCGATTCCCAATTTGATTAGTCTCGGTGAAGCGTCGGAGATTGTCTCGCTGTATCCGTCACGGACCCTGGTGGCCGTGCGTGGGCCGAGTGTGCGGTTGATTGATGAGGCGGTGGCGCGGGAAAAAGGGTGGGGTGGCAATGCGATCTACGCCATCTATGTGGAAGAACGCACGGGGTTGTTTGTTGGTGGCGAGGCGCAGGAACCGAGTGAAGAAGGCATCACGGCGCTCCGCTTCGCCGTCAAGGCCGCGCAACGTCATGACTTCGAGCTGATTCCGGTGTGGACCGTGTCCTACAACGCGGCGGAGGCGATCGCGCGCGCGGCGGAGATTCTTGAAGTGGACACAGTAATGATGGGCGTGAGTCGCCGCAGCGCGGTGTACCATCTATTGCGCGGCCATGTGGTCAATGGTCTCACCCGGCGGCTTCCAGCGAGTTGCCATTTGTTGTTGTTCAATTAGAAGAAGCGGTCAGCTCTCAGCTGTCAGCCGTCAGCTCTCAGCTGTCAGCAAAACCAGCGGTTCACACTTGGCTGAAGAGACGGCCTGTAGGTTCCCTCTCCCGGATGGGAGAGGGTTAGGGTGAGGGGGACCCGACGATACTCTCTTCGCTCGTATGAAAACCGCCGTAAATCTTCTATGCTTTCTTGTCTGGCTGACTGCTGAACGCTGATAGCTGAACGTTGATAGAGGAAAAGGAGGCACCCCATGTCACTCACATTTCACCAGTTGCATCCCCACTTCGTCGCGGAAGCCCGCGGCATTGATCTCCGCCACGCGCATGACCGCGAGACGCTGGAGACGTTGCGCGCGGGGATGGACACCTACGCCGTCCTGGTGTTCCGCGACCAGCCCCTTTCCAACGACGAGCACCTTGCCTTCGCGCAGCGCTTCGACGGGCAGTGGCATACCAAAACTGGCATCAGCGCGCTCCAGAAGAATCGCTTTGGCAACGAAGCACTGGCGGATGTCTCGAACGTGGACGAGAACGGCGACATTCTCAAGCCGGATGATCGGCGGCGCATGTATGGGCTGGGCAATCGC